>DASVGM010000810.1:0-3986 GCA_036379555.1 Pirellulales bacterium
GCGCAGAAAACCGGTGGCGATGACCTGTTCTTGCGTCGCGCCCGGCAGCAGGTCGCCGGCGAGCTGCTCGACGATGAACCGGTCGTAAGGCATGTCGCGGTTGAGCGCGTCGACGACCCAATCGCGCCACTTCCACTGTTCGCGCGGCAGGTCTTTTTCGTAGCCATTGGTATCTGAATAACGGGCGACATCAAGCCAGTGCCTGGCCCACTTTTCGCCGAAACGCTCACTCGCCAGCAAGGCATCGACGGTGGCTTCAAAACCTTGCCGCTCGAAGGCCGCCAGTTCCGCGGGCGAGGGCGGCAGGCCGATCAGGTCGAGATACAAGCGCCGGCAGAGCGATCCAGCGGCCGCCGGCGGCGAGAGCGAAAGCCCGCGCTCTTTGAGCCGCGCGATGACAAAGGCGTCGATCGGATGCACGGCGCCGACCTCCGGCACGGGCGCCTTGGCGGGCGGCGTGAACGCCCAATGCGATTCGTATTTGGCCCCCTCGGCAATCCATTGGCGAAGGGCTTGAATCTCTTTTGCGGAGAGCGGCTTGTTGAAGTCGGGCGGCGGCATCCGCTCGTCGGGGTCGGTCGAGGTGATGCGGCGGACAAGCTCGCTTTTGTCCGCGTCGCCCGGCACGATGGCCGGCGTTCCTGAATCGCCCCCCTTCAGCGCGTCGGCTCTGAGATCGAGCCGCAAGCCGCTCTGGCGCTGGGCGGCATCGACACCGTGGCATTCAATACAATGCTCGGCGAAGATCGGGCCAATGTCGCGTTGAAAATCAGGCGCGGCGGCAATTGCTGGTGCGGCGACGAAAAAGACTGCCGCGGAAAGAATCGAACGGAAGCGCATCGGGCAACTCAAGGCGGGGGTATTGGCCGGCTAGCGACGACGGTTGGCGGGACACTGTTCATTATATTCCATCGCGGCGCGGCGAAAAGGGACGTTCACTCCACACATTCGCCGAAATCTTACATAGCTTCGCCGCTCGCCGGTCCCTTATCGGGAAAAGAAAAGTCGAGGAAATGGCGTGCCAGCCGTTTCATCGCTGGCTATTATCACGAGCATGGCGTTCGGGCGAACGCGGCAGTGAAGGCGAGGTGATTCCACATGACGCGCGATGCGGCAGAGACAATCCTTCATCACGGAACGACGTTGTGGCGCGCACGCGCGATCGAAGCGTGCGGCCCCGATCCATCGTTTCGAGAGCCGGGCAGCGGTGACTTGCCACCGGCAGAGGGCTTTTCGACGGTCTTCGCGGATGGTCGTTCATGCGCCACGGGCACGCCGGAAATGGCGGCACGCCAAAAAGCCGCTCTCTTCCCAGACGAAGGCGGTCCTGCTATCGTGGAGTTAAATGTCCCGGTATGGATTATGGCCATTTTTTATTCCGATCCGATTGCCGCTGGGCTGGCGCGTAGCGGCGCAATTCGATTTGATCCGGAGAGCGGATTGAACGAACTGCGGGCCGAGTGGCCGCATCTCACGAAACGAGTAATTCCGTTGTGATCTCCAACCAAAACATCATCGAGATTCTTTCCGCGCCGCTCAGCGAAGACTGGTCCATTGAAGCGCTGGCGGAACAAATACTTTCCGCCATTGCGGCACAATCGCCAACGGCATCGGGCAGCCCGAACGTGCTCGTACTTGATGCCGCGACGGTTGCCGATCGCCAAGCGCGTCGGCTGCTTAGACCACTCTTGGCCTGCCTCGCGCACAAGTCAGCCCGCGAGCGTGGAGAGTCTCCCAATCTGTACGAAGACCGCTTCGTATTTGAACGACCGGGTTACGCAGGACCGGTGTGGATTCTGGGCGAGTTCAAAAACATGCCGGGGCGGGTGCGCATCGTGTTCCGCATGAGTGGCTCGCCGCCGCAGAACCAGGAAACAATGACGAGCGGGCCGAATATCTTCCTGCGCGCGGACGCGCGCCCTGATGATTCCACGGCGGCGAACATGAACGCCAACGGGTAAAGCGAGCCACTTGTCTTGCCATCGCCGTTCAGATCGGCCCAGCAGGGCGCCGCGTAACCGGGGCTTTCGACACGAATGGCCGCATCGCCCGCCTTGAGGCGAACGGGCGGTTCAAAGTCCGCGGCGACGCAGAAGCCGCCGCCAGTGAAAACCAAAATCGCGGAAAACAGGAGTCGCTGCATGGGACGCTCCTCGCTTGTGTGAGATGCTTTTACGCCTCCGCCTGCCAACCCACAGTGAAATCTGCCGCGGACGGGCACAACAACGCAAGTGGCGCGGGCAGGTATATTTGCATTCACCGCCCAGTCTGTTAGCTTGACGGAGATCATGCCGCGATGAGAATCGCCCGCGAGCACGGCGAGGCGTTTCTGTGCGATGGCGTCGGTTTGGGCAAGACGTTTATCGGCCTGATGATTATTGAACGGCTGGTGATTTGAATAGAAATCCTTGGTGCCTCAACGAGCTCGCCGGCATCTCCGCGAAGCTCCTCGACGCGCCAATGGACGTATCATCAAAGCCAGTGCTAAGCATGGCCATCGCATCCGTAGAAATGGCATGGACCGGCGGTAGACAACAAACGACACAACGCTCGAAAGGCTCACATGTCGACAGACATTGATTCATCCGTATTTGTCCCCGACGAATTGCACGCGCAAAAGGTGGCGTTGGCGGGCGGCGAGAAGCCGCGCGCGACGGTGCGCGAGGTGCTTGGCTGGTTCAACGCGGCGCGGCGAGGGAACCATGTCGTGCGCCGCGTGCGCGCCGCGCTCGATGCACTCCAACTCGTCACCTATCCCGATTTTGAAGGCGAGTACATCGACCAGGAGGTCTTTTTCATGCACAAGACATCGGTCGATCTTCCCCAAGCGACGACGACGGGCAATGGGGCCGCCTCCGCGACCATTGGCGCGGGCGCCTCGATTAAAGTGTTCCCGCCGGCCGACCAAGCGGCGGCCGCGCCGCCGACAAACTCGGTCGGCCCATCGCACCGGCTCGGACGACTCAAGGCGGCGAACCGAAAGCCGGAAAGCGTGGCGCCGACTGAGAGCCTCGATGTTGCCGTTACGGTGATGCTGGCTAACGATTTTTCGCAGGTGCCGGTGATGCAGGGCGACCGCACGGTCAAAGGCATGATCACCTGGACGTCGATCGGCAGCCGGCTAGCGCTGGGCAAGGAGTGTCAGACCGTCCAGGATTGCATGGAGGAGCACCATGAGTTGCGCTACGATGCCTCTCTGTTCGAGGCCGTGCGAGTGATCGCCGAACACGAATGTGTGCTGGTCCGTGATCGGGAATCGAAAGTTACCGGATTGGTTACAGGGGCCGATATCAGCGAGCAGTTTCATCTGTTGGCTGAACCATTCCTGCTGTTGGGCGAAATCGAGAATCATATCCGCGAATTGATCGTGCCACGTTTCAACGCCTCCGACCTCGCCACGGCAAAAGATCCGTCTGACAACGGCCGGTCGATTACGGATGTGTCTGACTTGACGTTTGGAGAGTACGTGCGGCTGCTCGAAAATGAAGGGCGATGGCAAAAGCTCGGCCTCAAGATTGACCGCCGCACATTCATCGAGCAACTTAAGCGAATCCGTGACATCCGCAATGACGTAATGCACTTCGATCCCGACGGCATCACGCCTGAAGAACTGGGTGACCTTCGGCGATTCAGCGATTTTTTGGAGCGGCTGCAGCGGGTGACCAAATAAGGCATCGCCCGCGTTCGGATGTTGTCAATTTGAGCAGTGCAATGCCCAATGAAAGCCGGAGGCGCACATGAACATCGAATTCTATGGCGGCGAACCGCACACCAGGCCGGAGGCGCCGATACTCATGCTGGTTGCCGGCGCACGGCGAATCGATGCCGCCGTCGAGGACGACAGCAAAATCGAGAAGCCGCGTTCGGTCGTGGAGGTGCCGGCATGAAGCGCAGAGCGTCTAAGAAGGGAAGATCGCGGATCGACAAGGCGGCTGATCGTCGCGCTTCGTCGCAGCTCTTGCCGACTGGCTACCGAGAGCTGCTTG
>DASVGM010000811.1:0-7872 GCA_036379555.1 Pirellulales bacterium
TGCGCGTGTGCGTTGATGATCGCCTCGCGCTCGTTGGCGGGCCGTCCGTCGTCCAAGATCGCGGCAGCCGCTTCCGCGACGGCTTGGGGCGGTGAGGGGGCGCTTTCGCGCGGCGCGGGACCGCCTGCGGCTACGAAGATCACGGCGCGAAGATCGACCAAGGCTTGCCTGGGACGGTCAGCGGGCCGCAACGTCCAACGCCGCGACCCCTTGGCCATAGGAAGCGTGCCGATCTTGGCCACTCGATACCTGCTCCACGCGCCCGTCGCTGCGATTTTGCCTGCGAGCTTCGCCTCCGACGACTCGAAAATGAAATTGCCGCCGGCCGATGGCGGATCGCAGGCGGCGTCCAGGTAAACATCGTAGCGGCCGGGCGCGTCAAGCTCGACCGTCCAGACGGCGTGATCATCGGCGCCGTGCCAATAGCCGAGATTGCCAAACTGCGACTCAAAGACGATTTCGCCGCCGTAGATTTCGCTATCGGCCGCACGCAAAACGAGCGTGCCATCGGCGCCGGGCCGAATGGTTCGCGGCGCGTTGCCCTCGAACCGCTTATAGGCCGGGCCAGGTTGCAAATAGGCGATCAGGTCGTTCATTTCCGCCGGTGGGACATCTTTTTCCAACCCTTCGGGCATCAGCGATTTGCCGGTGGCGGCCAGTTCTTCCAACTCGTTGCGCAACAGCACATGCTGTTTTCCTTCTTGCTCGATCAACGTGACGCTGACTGATGTTTCCGCGGCCAGTAAACCGAGATAAGAGCGGCCATCCTCCGCCAGAGCCTGATAGCGTTGGTAGCGGCCATCGACGACGCGGTTGGGATCGAGAATCGAGATCAAGAGGAATTCCGGCGATTTGTTGGTCACGGCCGCCAGATCGGGGCCGACGACGTGGCCGACGCCCTCAAGCTGATGGCAGGCGGCGCAGCGTTTGGCGAACGACGCTTTGCCCCGCGTGCGATCGCCCGGCGCGACCTGGCTGAGATACTCGCGGACCACCTTGTCACGATTGGCGTCGGCCCCGCCGGCGAAGATTTTGGCCGCCGTCTGGCGGATCGACTCATCACGATGTTCCAGCAAGAGCTGACGCCGCGCGGCGTCGATGCTTCCCGGCGCGACGCTTCCCTCGGCGAGCCGCAGCAGCAACTCCTTGAGCAGCGCGGGCCGGCCCAAGGCGAGCTCAAGCACGGTGGATCGTAATCCCGGCGTATACGAGTTCCAGCGGTCGAGCAGTTCGGCATTGGCGCGCGGCTGATTCAGCCGGCCGAGCGTGGCGACGATGCCCGCCTGTAGCGTCGTGGAAGATCGCGGCGAGAGCCGCTCGGCCAAGAGCGCGATGTCGTCGTCTTCACGGCCGAGCAGCCTGGCCGCGGCCAGCCGGAGCGTTTCCGCGGCCGCTTCGTCAGCGAAGACGACGCGCGAATCTCGGGCCATTGCCGCCGCCGCGCTTTGAACGCGCGCCGCCACTTCGCTGGGCGATGATGGTCGGCGGCCGATCGCAGCGAGCGCATCGGCCAGGGCGTTAAACTGCCATGCCGCGAAGTGGCCGTCGTGAGGCGCGGCCGCCACCGACAATAACTGATCCAACGTGCCGCGCTCGTCAAGCGAGACCGCCAGCTTCAACAAGAGAGCGATGACGGAGTTGGCATCGGCGCCGGCCTTTGATTGGGCGATCGCACCCGAGGCCACGCCGGCGAGGTTCCGTTTGCCAAGCGAGCTGATCGCGGCGGCATATAAATAGGCGTTCGTCTGGTGCTTAACAAGAAACTCCGCCAGTGTTTTCGCCGCCTGCGGCGCGTTGACTTCGCCCAAGAAGTAAGCCAACTGCAATTGAACCTGCGGGTCCGCGTCCGCGGCAAGCCCCAGCACGGCCTGCAAGACCTGATCCGTGGGGCCGTCATTGGGTTCGGACGGCCCGGCGGGCCGCCCCACCTTGGCTTCAGACGGCCGTTGCGCCAGCCGGATGGCATGGCGGCGCACGCCGGCGTGAGCGTCGCCGAGTGCGGCGAGCAGCGTGTCATCATCCAACGCCTGCAAACCGTCCAGCGCGCAAAGCGCTTGTAAACGGGTTTGCGGGCGCGACGCCGATCGGGCCAGCTTCGCCAACGGGCCACTCGCCGCTTTATCGTCGCGCCACAGAAGCATCGCCTGCGCCAAATCGCGTTGTGGTCCGTTGGGCGAATCGAGCGCCGCGACGAGGCCGGCCGTGTCGAGCCGGTCGAGCCGCTCGATCGGCCGTGGCGGACGCTCTCGCGAGTACACGCGATAAATACGGCCCAGCGAGTGGCCCGCGCGAACGTCGAGCGCGGCGAGCGCTTCGGGCGGAATCCAACGCGGATGCTCAATGACGTAACGGTACATGTCGACGATGTACAGCGCGCCGTCGGGGCCGGTGCGCGCCTGCACCGGACGAAACCAATTATCGGTCGAGGCCAAAAACTCCGACTCGGTTTCATCGTCGGCGAGTCGCCCCTTGAACGTCGCGCCGTTCGGCTCCAACAGCAAGCGATGCACGACGAGGTTGACCGGTTCGCAGGTGAAAAGATTGTTGGCGAAATCTTCGCCGAGCAAATCATCGCCATACACGCCCAGGCCGCAGGCCGCGGTCACGCGCTGAGACGGCCCCGACAATTTGAATCGTTGCAGCGATTCCATCGCCGGATGCAGCCGATTCGGTTCGGCATAGCCCGGCACGTTGACCGAAGCCGGCGGCGGCACGACGAAAGGATTACGCCGCAGGTAATGCTCCGCCAGCGGATAATGCCGCGCGAGGTTGCTGTTGTCGCAGCCGAACCAGTTGCCCCAGTCGTCGCGGGCACGCCCTTGTTGTGTGCGGCCGATGGCCGCTTCGATCTCGCCCGCATCAGGATGAAGGCGAAAATCGCGGTCGCCCAACGGGTAAGGTGTATCGCTGGCGAAGGTGGTGATCTGGCCGCCGAATAGTCCGCAGGAGCCGTAAATCCAATTATCGAGACCGAAGGCCAGGCTATTGACTCGCGCCTGGTAGTTGCCCGTGCCGAAGCCATGATAGAGTACGCGGCGGACGTCGGCCACGTCGTCGCCGTCGGTGTCTTCGGCATAAATAATGTCCGGCGCCGCGCAGACCAGCACTCCCTTGCGCCAGGTGGTGACGCCGGTGGGAAACGGAATACCATCGAGAAAGACGCGGCTGTAATCATAGCGGCCGTCGCCGTCGGTGTCGGTGACCAGCCGCACGCGTCCGCCCGGCGCATAGTCGCCGTCGAGTCCGCTGGGATAGTCGTGCATTTCGGCCACCCACAGGCGACCGTCGGGCGCAAAATCAATCGCCACCGGATCGCTGATCAACGGTTCCGCGACCACCAACTCGGCGACCAAGCCGGGCTTGGTGCGGATGAGCGCGCCCGATCGCCCCGGCGAAAGCGGCTGCGCTCCGGCGCCGGCGCCGGCATCGACGGGTTTTTGAAACGCCGCCGGCAGTTGCTTGCGAACGGCGGCGACGATTTTGTCTTCCAATCCGGGGGCGAACTTGGTCGGCAAGTCGTAATAGGTCATCGCCGCCGCGCCTTCGTAGCCCCCTTCGCGCAGCACACGCTCTGAGGGGATATAACAGGGCGCGTCGTTGGAATAACCGTTGATCCACAGGCGGCTGCGATCAAGCTCGCGCTTCAGCCGCAACGAGTAATCGACCACCACTTCGCCCGGTAGAAACACGATCGCCAACTCATCGCCGAAGGTCCATGTCGCCACGGAATATGGAACGTGGTCTTTGAGCTTTTCTCCCCGATCGAGACGATCAAGCTGCACCTGCGCGTGATAGCCGATATAGCTGCCTTGTTTGACGCGCTGCTCCCATTGGGCGCGGTCGGGAATCGAATCGAGCGGCAGATCGAAGCGTTCCAAGCGGCCGGCGACGGTGTGGGTGAGGGGCGCGAGAAAGCCCGCCAGCAGGCGTTCGACCTCGGCGGCGACTTCGGCGCCTTGGCCGGCCGCGATTCCCACCTTGTCGCCGGTCACGCCTGAAATGGGATTGGAATCGGCGCCGCAGCCGATGCTTACCAGCGCCACGGCGCCGGGATGATTCTTTTGAATCGCTTCTTGCGCATAGCCGGCCCAGTCGCCGCTGACGCGATTGTTCGAGAGCGTGACGCAATGGCAGGCATAACTGATCCACACCGCGCGCAGCTTGCCGTCAAGGTCTTTCACCGCCAATAGCGGCAGATCGTGATCGACCGGCCCGTCGGCCGTGCGGCGATTCTTCGCCAGCTTCAGGCCGCCCACTCCCCACGACAATCGAGCGGGCTTGCGATCGGCCAGCGCGGCCAAGGCCACTTGCTCCAGCCGATCGGTCAGTTCACGCGTGTAACGGTCGATGTGTTGCTGGTGTTCGGGCGGAATGGGCTGCCCGAAGAGGGTGGGCGCCACGTTCTTGAGCATGGGCGCCGTGTGCGTATGCGTGAAGGTGGCGGCGAAGCGTTCACGATCAATACCGTGGCTGCGTTTAAGCCGCGCGGCGACCTCTTCGACCATCGCGTCAGGCAGGCCGAGATTATCCACCGCCAGCACGACGGCCGGTCCCTGTTGGTCGCCGCCAATGGCCAGCGCCTTGGCCCAGATGCGCCCGGTCACGCCTTCCGACTCCGTGCGTCGAAAACCAAATCCGCTCAGCCGCACCGGGTAATCCGGAGTAATATCGACGGCGGCGACTCCCGCCTCAATGGGCGCGGGGGCGTTGGCCGATTCGGCCTCGGCCACCTCGGTCGCGGACCACATGGAAAGCGTAACAATGATACCAAGTCGGAAGGCTGCCATGTGGTTGTTTCCTGGGAGGCGAAGGTGGTTTTTATTGTCAGCGGGTCGCCGTCAGTTCCACCAGCGGTTCGCCCGACTTGGCCATCTCACGGATGTCTTCGGTGATCTTCATCGAGCAATACTTGGGGCCGCACATGCTGCAAAAATGCGCGCTCTTGAAGGTGTCTTGCGGCAGCGTCTCATCGTGCATGCGCCGGGCGGTTTCAGGATCGAGCGCCAAACGGAACTGCTCGTTCCAATCGAAGGCGAACCGCGCTCGGCTCAGGGCGTCGTCGCGGTCGCGCGCGCCGGGCCTGTGCCGGGCCAGGTCGGCCGCGTGCGCCGCGATCTTGTAGGCAATCACCCCTTGCTTCACGTCTTCGGCCTCCGGCAGGCCCAGATGCTCCTTGGGCGTCACGTAGCAGAGCATCGCCGCGCCGCTCCAGCCGGCCAACGCGCCGCCAATAGCGCTGGTGATATGGTCGTAGCCGGGCGCCACGTCGGTCACCAACGGGCCTAACACGTAAAACGGCGCCTCACGGCAAATCTCCATCTGCTTCTTGATGTTCATGTCGATCTGGTCCATGGGAATGTGCCCCGGACCCTCGACCATGACCTGCGTGTTTTTTCGCCAGCCGCGCTCGGTCAATTCGCCCAGCACCCGCAACTCCGCGAATTGGGCCTCGTCGCTGGCGTCGGCGATGGAACCGGGCCGCAAACCGTCGCCCAGGCTCCAGGTGACGTCATACTCGTGCATGATGTCGCAAATGTCTTCAAAATGCGTATAGAGCGGGTTCTGTTGGCGATGGGCCATCATCCACTTGGCGATCAGCGAGCCTCCGCGGCTGACAATGCCGGTGACGCGGTTCATGGTCAGATGCAAGTGTTCCAACAACACGCCGCAATGCACCGTCATATAATCGACACCCTGCTTCGCCTGGTGTTCGACCATGTCGAGAAAATGCCGCGGCGTCATGTCTTCGATGTTGCCACCCAACTCTTCCAGCATCTGATAAATAGGCACCGTGCCGATGGGCACCGGCGAAGCGGCGATAATGGCCTGCCGAATGCGATCGATGTCTTTGCCGGTGGACAAATCCATCACCGTATCGGCCCCAAAGTGGACCGCCGTGTGCAGCTTATCAAGCTCTTCCTCCACGTTGCTGGTAACAGCCGAGTTGCCGATATTGGCGTTGATTTTGCAGGCCGACGCCACGCCGATGCACATCGGCTCCAGGCGGCCTTGCAAATGCACCTTATTGGCCGGAATGACCATCCGGCCGCGGGCGACTTCATCGCGGACGACTTCCGCGGCGAGATTCTCGCGCTGAGCGACGTACTGCATTTGGGGCGTGATGACGCCGGCACGAGCCTGTTCGATTTGAGTCATATTCGCGGAAGCCTCCTCTAAATGTTGTGATCCTTTGCCGCCTGTTCATGTCCGATTCACCGACCGTTATCGTTACGAATCGCGGGCGGATTGTCAAATTGACGCCAGAAAGCTTATCTACGCCGCCGCTGTTGACAAGATTGGCTCTGCCGTTGACAAAAACAAAAAACGCGACATTTTTTTCGCGGCGTTAACTCTTTGCCTGCTTGCACTTGCACGCCGCCGCCGCGCCGATGGCGCCGCACCCCGCAACCATAAATATGGGGGATAAGGTTGTCTGCCGCGTCGTGTCGGCGTTGCGTCCGCTCGGTATCAATGCCGAATTGTCAAAGATCGAAAAGCCGACTTTGCCATCTGCCGCCGCCCGCATTCTGTTTTTCTACCACATGGTTGGCTTGGAGGGTTTTTATTGCGCGCCGCTGACACGGACCCTGGCGTTGGGTGGCTCGACGTCTTGGAGTGCGTGCGATTCATCGCCGCTTTCCGTTGTCGCGGAGCGACCTTCTTTTTATTCTCGGTGCGTATCAAATCGGCCGTTTCGCACTTTTCCTTTGTGGTTGCGGCCAAGGGCCTTGCCACGGTGCCGGCGTGGCGCGGAGACGGTGTCGTTTCGCAGTTTTCCGTTATGCTCCCGAGCCGAGACGACATCAACCACAATGGGTGGTGCAAATCAAAAAAACCCGCATTTTTGCGGTCGGTGCAAATTTGCACCGCCCACGTTCAGGTTTCCCCCGGATTCCGTCTTTCTACCGCGCGGTTGGCTTGGAGGGTTCATTTGCGCGCCACCTCCCCGGGCCAGGCGTTTGTCGGGGTGTGGAACAGGCGTGCAAGCTTGCCGGCGCAAACGAGGTGTTACGCGCCGCGAACCGCTGGCAGCAGTTTTCTTCCGCCCCGATCCGCGCTTTATCCCGGTCCAGCGATGATTGACCGCCAGAATCGTGGAATGATTACAAATCGGTTAGCTTATTTGACAAGCGGCGTTGGCACTTTGTAATTTGCCCGTTGTTGGAGTTGGCGATTGATGTTCGGTCGTTGCCGGCTCCAAGCGCGTCGAACTCTGTGGGACCAAAGAGAGGCCGGTCTTTCGCTCGGCGGCCGTTTCGGCTGAGCGACAGGAAGGTTTTCGTGCGCACCATACGAGCTACTCGTTTTCGCCAACGCGGCGAAGTTGCTTCCGCGCACAATCGCGCGGCGATCTTCGGCTCTTCCGCTAACGCTGCGCGCTCGCAGTGTAAGGGCGGCTTCTTTCTCCCTCTCCCTCCGGGAGAGGGCCGGGGTGAGGGTATTCCGCCTCGCTCTTTGGCATCGCCTTGCTCATCCTGGAGTGCGTGCGATTCATCGCCGCTTTCCTTTGTCGCGGAGCGACCTTCTCCTTCTCTCGGCAGCGGCAATTGCCCGTTCGGATTACCCGTTCAAATCGTCGCCGCGCCCAAACGCGTCTCAAACCAACATCTCTTCAACGGCTGTTCGTCCCTCATCTCTTGACCGCCACGGAGGCTAACCATGTTATCGCGCACACCTACTCCATTAAAACCGCGCCTGCATCAATTCCGCGATTTCTTCGGTACGCTCGATGAGTTGTTCCGCGATCTCTTTCTTCCGCGCGGCAGTCAGCGCCGGCGAAACAAGCGACAACGGCGCCTCGTCCTCGGCGCTATCACCGGCCTGCAACCGCTCGAGCCTCGCCTCCTGCTCACCGGGCCGACCGCCAACCCC
>DASVGM010000812.1:0-12191 GCA_036379555.1 Pirellulales bacterium
CAGTTGCAATGGTGCGGGTCGGGCCATGTGCTGGTGAATGGCAAGTGGCTGGTTGATCTTTCCCGCGGCATAGCGGTTTGGCGCTACACGGCGTCCAAGATTCTCGCCTCGACGCCCGACGAGCGTTGCTGGTACACGGACAACATACCCGCATCGGCGGGCAAATCGAGAATGGGGCTTTGCTCTCTTGCTTTGCCCGATGCCATTGTCAAGCAGCGCGTGGAGCGGATTTATTCGCAGGCCCGGCAAATCGTGGGGCCCGGCTCGCAAATCAGCTTAAACGTGCGCGTGCCGCAGGTTCCAAACATTCCAGACTATGCCCAGCGAGTGGAGGCGATGATCGCCAGGCAGCTTGCCGAAAGCCAGGTGACGATCGCTCCCGGACAGGCGGTAATGTTGGAGGTCAGCGTGACGCCATCCGCCACCGGCGAAACACACAGCTTCAAGCCGTGGGGAAGCGGCAGAGACTCGGTTCCACCGATGCAGGTCGCCGGCCAGAAGGTCGCCTGTCGTGTGGCGATTACGTCCAGTGGCAAGGTCTACTGGGAGCAGGACCGCGCGGTGGAGAATGTGGGCTTCATGTCGATCGTTCACTTGAAGCCCGGCGAAAACCTCGATCAACACCTGGCCAAGTTCATGTGGAACCACACGTTGACGTTCTTCGAGCAGATCGCTTTTCCCGGCCGCATTTTCGACACGGGCGGCACGGACGGTTTTGGCGAGTCACGTCTCAGAGCCGGCGGCGCTGAGCTGAGTTTCTTATCGCGCGGCTTTGAATAGTGGCGCGTCCACCATGGTAGCCCTCACGCGGAGCGTGAGGGCTACTATGAAGAACAAAGCGTGCCTGCTAAAAAGTTGAACTGTCGCGATCGCCTTAACAAACCACTCGCCGTTTTCCGCCATGCCCGATTTGGCCGTCTGTGATATTACCAAGCAGTTTCCCACCCGTGCCGAGCCGCTCGACGTGCTGCGCGGCTGTTCTTTTGCACTGGCGCGGGGCGAAAATCTGGCGGTGCTCGGCCCAAGCGGGTCGGGCAAAAGCACTCTGTTGCAGATCGTGGGCACGCTCGACACACCCACTTCGGGCGAAGTTCGGCTCGGCGGCGACGATCCCTTTCAGCTTAGCGAACCGCGGCTGGCCAGGTTTCGCAACGATCGCATTGGTTTCGTGTTTCAAGACCACCACCTCATGCCGCAATGCACGGTGGTGGAAAATGTGCTGCTGCCCACCTTGGCCGGCGGCGGAGCGACGGCGGCCGCCTTCGACCGCGCTCAGATGCTGCTCGAGCGAGTTGGATTGGCGGCCCGTCTCGATCATCGCCCCGCGGAGCTTTCCGGCGGTGAACGGCAACGTGTGGCGATTGCCCGTGCCTTGATTCGCCAGCCCATGCTGTTGCTGGCCGACGAACCGACGGGCAATCTCGACCGTTCCACCGCGGCCGCCGTGGGCGATCTCCTCTTGGAGTTGCAGCAGCTTGAGCAAACGATGATGGTGGTCGTCACCCACAGCTTGGAGCTCGCCGCCCGGTTTCAGCGGCAGGTCGAGCTTGACGCCGGCCGGCTTGTGGCGGTGTAGGTGAACGAGCCATCGCGATTGAGGGCGATGGCGGCGTGAGCGGGCTGGCGTAATGGTAGCCGCGCCTGGCGATCGTGCCGCGCCGGCCCCTTACGTCTGAATTGCAGTAAGACTGACAATGTGAGTTGCCTCCCTCAAGCGGCGTAGGGTAAATTAGACTCGGCGGCGTGTGTATCGCCCCGTTCGTTACCAACACCATCGGGAGTCGTATTCATGTCGCAGCGAAAACAGCGTGAACTACAAATCGGCGGCTGCTCCGCCACCCCGCCGCTGACGCGGCGCGAGGCGCTGGCCCGCGGCGCCTGCGGTTTTGGTTCGCTGGCTTTGGCCGGTTTGATGGCCGGCCAAAGCGCCGCGGCCACCAGCCCGCTGGCCGCCAAGACGCCGCATTTCGCGCCGCGCGCGAAGCGCATCATCTTCCTCTTCATGCAGGGCGGCCCCAGCCAGGTCGATACGTTCGATTACAAGCCTTCGTTGGCCAAGTACGATGGCCAGCAGCTTTCCTTCGCCGATGCGCGCGTGATCGCCAATACTGGCAAGCGCGATTCAGCACATCGCGTGCTGAAATCGCCCTGGCAGTTCGCTCAATATGGCGACTGCGGCCGCTGGGTTTCTGAGCTGTTCACGGAAACCGCCCGGCACGTCGATGACCTCGCCTTTATTCATTCGTTGCACACCGAAGGCGTCGCTCATGGCCCCGCGACGCTCTTCTTGCATTGCGGCGCCACCAGTCTGATTCGACCCTCAATGGGTTCGTGGGTGGTCTATGGACTGGGCAGCGAATGCGACAATTTGCCCGCCTTCGTTTCCATTGCTCCATCGTCGGGCAATGGCGGCCCGCGCAATTATGGCAACGCGTTTTTGCCAGCCGTGTTTCAAGGAGTGCCGCTGGGCAACGGCGCCGCCGGCGCGCGCGAGGCCACGTTTCAAAACCTGACCAACGCCTCGCTCTCGCTCGACGCCCAACAGCGGCAACTCGATTTGCTTCGCAAGTTCAATGCCGCGCAAGCCGCCGAGCGGCCGGGCGAAAGCGAATTGGAAGCCGTCATTCAGTCGTACGAGTTGGCCTGGCGCATCGAGCGGCACGCGCCCGCCGTGCTCGATCTCTCGCAAGAAACCGCCGCCACGTTCGATTTGTATGGCATCGGGCAAAAAGCGACCGACGATTTCGGCCGCAAATGCCTGTTGGCCCGCCGTCTGTGCGAAGCCGGTGTGCGATTCATTCAGGTGAACTACGGCGACAACACAGCCAACCCCGCCTGGGACCAACACTCGAACTTGCCCAAGCACGCCGAACATGCCCGCGCGGTCGATCGCCCCGTGGCCGGACTCCTGGCCGACCTGAAGGCCCGCGGACTGTTGGAAGACACGTTGGTGTGGTTCGGCGGCGAGTTCGGCCGCACGCCCTACGCGGAAAAGAACGGCACCGGCCGCGACCACAATCCGGGCGGATTTACCATGTGGCTGGCCGGCGGCGGCGTGAAGTCCGGCATGGCGCTGGGCGCCACCGACGAATTCGGCCATCAGGCCATTCAAGATAAAGTTCATCTGCGCGACCTGCACGCCACGCTGCTGCACTTATTGGGACTGAACCACGAGACGCTGACCTTCCGCTACGCCGGCCGCAACTTCCGTCTGACCGATGTGGCGGGCAGCGTTGTACAAGAGGTTCTTGCCTGAGCTGAATTGTGGCGGATGAGCATCTGTAGGGAACGCACTCCGTGGCGTTCCGTGAAGCGCAAACAACGCCGTCTCCGGGGTCGCGTGACGCCACGGAGGGAGTTCAATGAAGGATTGGCCTCGGGAGTTGGCGGTCACATATACATCGCGCGGCCAGGAATGCCGCAACATCGCTGGCCTGGCAACTGCCGCTGCCGCTGTCCGTCTTGGTCGAAAAGCAAAGGTCGCTCCGCGACGGGGGGAAAGCGGCGATGAATCGCCGCACTCCAAAAAGGAAGCCTCATTTCGCGCCGCGCATGGTATATAATACGGTTTATGTCGTTTTACCAAGACCCCGATCGAAACAAATACCAAACCGACGAACCGCCGAAACCGGAATCCGCCGCGGCGGGAACGATTGTCAGCCCTGACACACTGCGGGCCAACCGTATTCCGCCCGGCCAAACGCGCACGCGCAAATGGCCGGTGCTCGACGCCTTCGGCACGCCGCGCGTCGACCTCGCCCATTGGTCGCTGCGCGTGTTTGGCCAGGTCGAGCGCGAGCTGCGGTTCAGCCTGGATGAGTTTCAAACGCTGCCGCGGGTGAAGGTGTTCGCGGATTTTCATTGCGTGACCACCTGGTCGCGTTTGGGCAATGTTTGGGAAGGAGTTGCGGCGCGCGAACTGCTTGACAGGGCGGGCGTGAAGCCGGCGGCGAATTTTGTGGTTTGTCATGGTTACGACAACGGCTGGACGACGAACCTGCCGCTGAAGTATTTCTCGCAAGACGATGTTCTGCTGGCCGACACGCACGACGGCGAGCCGATCACGGCCGAACACGGCGGCCCCGTGCGCGGCATCGTGCCCCAGCTTTACGCTTGGAAAAGCGCCAAATGGATCAACGCCATTGAATTGGTCACGGTCGATCGGCCCGGCTACTGGGAAGACCGCGGCTATCACCTCCGCGGCGACCCTTGGGTGGAAGAACGGTTTCGCGATTTCGAGCGCTGACTGCTCTTAACCCAAAGCCGCAAATCCCGTAACATACCGCGACTTTGAATTCGGCCACGGAAGGCGCATGGCGACATGGGATCTCGCAGATCAACCCGAAAAAACCGAGGCGGGCGCACCGCGCCCGACCGCGATGTCGCCGGTTCCACCTCCTTGCTTGAGGCTAACATTGCCGATGCCTCCCTGGCGCGTGCCACGCTCGCTCGACCGCTTTCTTATGTGGAGGCTGTGCGTGAAGCGACGGATCAAGAGATGCAACGCGATCCGGCGGTGATTTTGTTCGGCCTTGATGTGGACGATCCCAAGGCCATTCAAGGCACGACGCGCGGCCTGGCGGCAAAGTATGGCGAGGAACGCGTGTTCGGCACCCCACTGGCCGAAGACGGCATGACCGGAGCGGCCATTGGCATGGCTCTGGCCGGGCTGCGGCCGATTCACGTCCATATTCGCATGGATTTTTTGTTGCTGGCGATGAACCAGTTGATCAACGTCGCCGCCAAGAGCCGCTCGATGTACGGCGGCCGCGTATCGGTGCCGCTCGTCGTGCGGTCGATGATCGGCAAAAGCTGGGGGCAGGGCGCCCAGCATTCGCAAGGACTGTATTCCTTCTTCATGCACGTTCCGGGCATGAAGGTTGTCGCTCCGGCCACGCCCTACGATGCCAAAGGCACGCTCATCGCAGCCATCCGCGACGACGACCCGGTGATGTACGTCGAGCACCGCCTGCTCCATTTTCAACAGGGGCCGGTGCCGGAAGAACCCTACACCGTTTCGCCCGGCAAGGCGCGGGTTTCCGCCGCCGGCGACGACGTGACGCTCGTCGGCATCTCTTGGATGCAGGTCGAATGCCTGCGTGCCGCGCGTTACCTGGCCGATGTGGGAATCTCGGCCGAAGTGATCGACCCCATCTGGCTCGCGCCGCTGGATATTGACACGATCGTCGCATCCGTTGCCAAGACCGGGCGTCTCTGCGTGGTGGACAACGGCTGGACCACTTGCGGCGCCAGCGCCGAGATTGTCGCGCTGGTGGTGGAGCGTTTGGCCGGGCGGCCGCTGGCCGTCGAGCGTCTTGGCTTTGCCCCGGTTACGTGTCCCACCGCCCCAAGCTTGGAAGCGGAGTTTTATCCAGACGCCCGCACCATTGCCGCGGCCACCTACGGATTAGTCCGCGGCGAGGCGTGGTTGCCCGAACCGCGAGCCGATTTGCTCGATGTCGCGTTCAAAGGGCCTTTTTGATACCTTCATGGGGGCACTGAAGCCGGCAAGGGGTGATACGTTCGACGAGGCCCTGCCGACACGACAATCGAACGTGAGATTCCCTGTCCTGTTCGAGCCAAGTTGCGTTGTCCAGCCCGTGTTGGGTCTCGCGAGTAATAAACAATTCGATTTGCCGCGCCGCCCACGCCACTACGTCACCATCAGCCTCCTAATAGAAAACGGCGCGGTCTACGCATGGGAACCAAGCCGATCGCCGCAGCCGAGGATCGTCTGGGGGAACAAGCATGATCGGCAGTGAGACGGTCTGCAGAATGCCGCCAAGCTCGCGCAGATTCTCCTGGAGCAGGTCCGCCCAAGCCAATTCGACGGTCGACCAACCGCGGCGTTGTTCAAGCATCGCCTCGGTGACGAGGAAAACGACGTGCCGGCTTTTCAAAATGCCGTCGCGAAGCGCTTGGAATGAGGTGCGACCGTACGGATAATTGTGCTGGTCGAGCCACACGATCACACGCCGCCGTTCCAAGGCGCCGCAAAGGGGAAATACAAAATCTTCACGATCTTCGCAGCAGTGCGAGAGAAAGATGTGTTGCGTGCAAAATGGAAAGAATTGGATCTGCCAGAGCATTTCAGCCGTGCCATTAGCCGGGGGGAGGCGGCAGCGCCGGAACAGGCACTGACTTGGCCGTTTTGCCGGTCAGCGCGCTGATCAGCAACTCGCCTCTATCAGTCGGATGTACAACTATACCGTGTTTTATTGTAACAAGACCGTGTGAGGCGAGCTGCTCGCAGGCGGCCATTAACTCACCCAGTGAGTAGGCCAGGCCGCGCTGTTGAAAATCAGCCCAAAGGCTTTGGTATGCCAAGCCGTACCGTGGCTGGCGATTCGGCTCAACATTTGGAAATGCCGTCAGTATCTCCCGGTAGATATCAGGGATGTCTGCGATGTAGGCATCGATTTGTTCGGCGGTTACCATCGTTAGATTGCTCCGCAAGGGAGTGGTTTTAGATTTACTTTCTCATTTTATCACGATACGGCTCACCGACCAAGATGCGCCTCGCCGAGCCGGAAAACTCGTCTTTCCTCATAGCCCGTTGGCATGCCATAATCCGCCTGCCGCTGGCGAGTGGCCCAACCGACAGAATAACCCGACGTGCCGGTCAGCGTAAAAACCAACGCCCGGTGCCCGAATACGTGGCATGGATGCCTCTTTATGAATACAGCCGAACAATGTGATCTTCCGTTACCGGCGATCCAATCGCTGGATTGGCCACTGATGCGAGAAAACTTCGCGCCGGCCGACCTGGAGGCCGTCATCGACTTGCTGCGCCAGGACGATCCGGTGCTCACTCAGGCCGGACAGGTGCGCTCCTTTGAACGCGAATGGTCCGACTGGTTGGGCGTCAAGCGGAGTGTGTTTGTCAATTCCGGCTCGTCCGCCAACCTGCTCTCGCTGGCCGCGCTGCGCGCCACGACGGAGCCAGGCGAAATCATCGTGCCCACGTTGACATGGGTGTCGGATATCGCGGCCGTGCTGCAAAACGGCTTTGAACCGGTGTTTGTCGATATCGACGCCCGGACGCTCGGCATGGACAACGACGAGATCATTCGCAAGATCACGCCGCGCACCCGCGCCGTTTTCATCACGCATGTGCTCGGCTACAACGCCCTCTCGATCCGCTTGCTCGACGAGTTGGCTCGGCGAAGGGTTCCGCTGATTGAAGATTGCTGCGAGTCGCATGGGGCCAGGTTTCATGGTTTTAAGGTCGGCACGCTGGGACTGATTTCAAACTTTTCCTTCTATTATGCGCACCATCTGACCACGATCGAAGGAGGCATGATCTCGACCAACGATGAGCGGCTTTATCAGATTCTGCGCATGCTGCGCTCGCACGGCATGGTGCGCGAAGCCGGCGACGCCGACCTGAAAGCGGAGTACATCGACCGGCACCCCGATTTGCACCCGGACTTTATCTTCGCCTACCCGGCCTATAACGTGCGCAGCACGGAGATCAACGCCATTATCGGCCGCAACCAACTGAAGCGACTCGATGAGGGGAACCAGGCCCGCACGGAAAACCTCAAGGCGTTTCTGGGCCATCTCGACGGGCGCAAGTACCAGACCGATTTCGCTCTGGAAGGGAGTTCCAGCTACGCTTTGACACTGGTGCTGAAGCACCCCGACGCCGCTTTGGCCGAGCGCGTGATGCGTGCTTTGCGCGCGGCGGGTGTCGAGTTTCGCCGCGGTATGTCGGGCGGCGGCAATCAGCTTCGCCAGCCGTATCTAAAGACGCGTCTCGGCAGCGATCATTGGGAAAACTACCCGCGGGTGGAGCACGTGCATTTTTATGGTTTTTACATTGGCAATTATCCCGGTTTGCCACGCGAGAAGATATTAGCGCTGTGCGAGCTGCTGAACGGACTTTAGTGTAGGCGGACAAGGAGACAAGGAGACAAGGAGACAAGGAGACAAGGAGACAAGGAGACAAGGAGCATTCGATGGCGGAGCGATCGAAGAAGATTGTGCGGCATACTGATTTGGAGGTCTATCAGCGCGCGTTTGCGGCCGCGATGAAGATATTTGAACTGTCGAAGACCTTTCCGAAGGAAGAGCGATATTCGTTGACGGATCAGATCCGCCGTGCTTCGAGATCGGTTTGCACCAATTTGGCGGAGGGGTGGCGCAAACGACGCTATGAAGCGGCGTTCGTCGCCAAGGTGAACGATAGCGAAGGCGAAGCGGCGGAAACGCAGACATGGCTCCAATTCTCCGTTGCCTGCCTCTATATAACGCGTGACGCAGGCCGCGAACTATACCGAGAATACGATGCCATCAGCGGAATGCTCGTTCGCATGTCGAACAAACCGGAAAAATGGACCATCGGCTGAATCGTTGCCCCGCTCCCTCCCCTTGTCCCTTTGTCCCCTTGTCCCCTTGCCATATAGTCGAGTCCGCATCTTAAGATGTTTGATAAACCGTTAGACATATTACTCATCAACCCCGCCAGCCGCGCGCAGGTCTACCAGTCGCTCGGCAAGCGCCTGGCGGCGATCGAAAACCCCGTCTGGGCCGGACTCATGGCCGAGTTCGCCCGGCGGCAGGGACTCTCGGTCGAAATCATCGATGCCGAGGCGCTTGGGCTTACGGCCGAGGAAGTCGCCCGCGAGGTCGCCCTGCTGCGGCCGCGTCTGGCGGTGGTGGTTGTCTATGGACATCAGCCTTCGGCCTCGACGCAGATCATGCCGGCCGCGCGTCGCACGTGTCAGGCCGTTAAAGCCGCCGACCCTCAGCAACGTGTTTTGCTTGCCGGCGGGCACGTGGCCGCGCTGCCGCGGCGCACACTCGAAGAAGAACCGGCCGATTTCGTTGCCGCCGGCGAAGGACTGTGGACGATCGTCGAACTGGCCGCAGCGCTGAAACATTCAGCGCACGGCGATTTCAGTCGCGTGCGCGGATTATGGTATCGGCAGGACGGTCATCTTCGCTCGACGCTGGCCGCGCCCTTGGTCAGTGATCTCGACGACCAACTACCGGGCATCGCTGGCGACTTGTTGCCGATGACTCGCTACCGCGCGCACAACTGGCATTGCTTCGGGGGACACGATCGGCAGCCCTACGCCGCGATTTATACCACGCTCGGCTGCCCTTACCGCTGTTCGTTCTGCTGCATTCAGGCGCCCTTCAAGGCCGGCGAAGCCGCCGCCGGCATAAAAGCCGGCACGAACAGTTACCGCTTCTGGTCGCCGGAGCACGTGATCCGCCAGATCGACAAACTGGTCATCGAGCACGGTGTGCGAAACATCAAGATCGCCGACGAAATGTTCGTGCTCAATCGCCGGCACGTCGGCAACATCTGCGACCTGATCATCGAACGCGGCTACGATTTGAACCTCTGGGCTTACGCCCGCGTCGATACCGTGCAAGACGCGTTGCTCGACAAATTGGCGGCGGCCGGCTTTCGCTGGCTGGCCTTTGGCATTGAATCGGCGAGCGAACAAGTGCGCGACGGCGTCGAAAAGCGTTTTGACCAGGAGCAGATTTTCACCACGCTGGCAAAGGTACGCGCCACCGGCATCCATGTGATCGGCAACTACATTTTCGGCCTGCCCGACGATGACCATGAGAGCATGCAAGCTACGCTGGACCTGGCCCGGCAACTGCGTTGCGAGTTCGCCAACTTCTACAGCACGATGGCTTATCCCGGCTCGCCGCTTTATGATCAAGCGTTGCGGGCAGGATGGCCCCTGCCGGCGTCATGGTCGGGCTATTCGCAGCATGCGGTGGATTCGTTGCCTCTGCCGACGAGGCATCTTTCCGCGGCCGAGGTGCTCGCCTTCCGCGATGCGGCTTTCGACCGTTACTTCAGCGATCCAAGCTATCTGGCCTCGATCGAGCAGACCTTCGGCGTGGCGACGGTGGAAGAAATCCGCGCGATGACGTCGCAGCGGCTGGAGCGGGAACTCGTCGGGGCAAGGTAAGGAAGGTCGCTCCGCGACAACGGCAAGCGGCGAGAAATCGCACGCACTCCAAGATATGGTCATGCCGCTCGCCGGCGGCGGCGCTCGGCAATGCGGCCGTTGGAAAGCACCAGCACCTGGTCGGCATTGCGGATCGTGCTCAAGCGATGAGCCACGATGAAACTGGTGCGGCCGCGAACAAGCGTGGTCAGAGCGGCCTGCACGCGCGCTTCGGTGATCGTATCGACGCTGCTAGTCGCCTCGTCCAGAATCAAAATGCGCGGGTCGGCAAGCATGGCGCGGGCGAAACAAACAAGCTGCCGCTGCCCGAGCGAAAGACTCGTGCCGCGCTCGCCTACTTCCGTGGATAAACCCAGCGGCAGCGCGTCGAACACGTCCAGGCAGCCGAGCGATCGCACGGCTTCAAGCACTTCATCATCCGAGGCGCCGGGCCTCCCCATGCGGATGTTCTCCAGCACGGTGCCGCTGAAGAGAAAGTTTTGCTGCAACACAATGCCGATCTGCCGGCGGAGCGATTCGCCGGTCACTTCGGCCAGATCGTGGCCGTCGATCAAGACGCGACCGCTGGTCGGTTGATAAAACTTGGCGATCAGGTTGGTGATCGACGTCTTGCCGCTGCCCGTGTGCCCGATTAAGGCCACCGTTTCACCGGCGTGAGCGGTGAACTCAATGCCGCGCAGCACCAGGCGTTTGGCTTCGTAGCCGAACGAAACACGATCAAACTCAACCCGTCCGCGAATGCGCGGTAGAACGGCGGCATTGGCCGCGTCTCGCCAGTCGGGCTGAGTGTCGAGCAGGCGGAACACCCGCTCGGCGCCAGCCATTGAGGTCAACGCCTGGTTGTACTGATTTCCCAACACCGTGATGGGCGAAAAGAAAAGCCCGGCCATGAACAAAAAGCCGATCAAATCGCCCACTTCGGCGCCGCCCGTCACCAGCACGCGATAGCCGCCCACCAGCAACAGCGCCGCGTAACAGAGTTGGCTGTTGAAATCGAGCAACGGCAAAAAGATGCCTTGATCGCGTGTCACTGCCAGGTTGTATCGCGAGTGATCGGTCACCAGGCAGCCGAACAATTCGGCGTTGGTTTCGTGGCGGACAAACCCCTGCGTGACGCGGATGCCATTGACCGATTCCGCCAGTGTGGCCGTCACGCGGCTGAACGATTCTTGCACCGCCCGTAGCGAGCGGCTGAAGCGGCGATGAAAGTGCCGGTTGATGAACCATAAAAGCGGCACCAACCCCAGCACCACGCCGAACAGGGCCGCGTCGTACCAGAGCATGAACGCCGCGGCCACCAGCATTTGGCCCGCCTGCACGACGCTGACAAACAGCACTTCTTGCACGCCGGTGCGAACATTTTCGACATCCGAGGTCATGCGGCTGATGATGCGGCCCAGGCGAGTTTGGTTGTAAAAGCTCATCGGCAAAGAGACGAGATGGGCGAACAGGTCGCGCCGCAGGTCATGCACCACCGCCTCGCCCAACTCCAGCGCCAGCCGCTGACGAAAGTGCATGACCAACTGCGTCGTAATCGCCAACATGGCAAAGCCCAACGCGCCCCAGGCCACGCCCGTCGCGTCGCCGCGCTCGACCGGCCCGGTGATAATCGCCGCCGTGAGCCAGGTCAGACAGGGCAATTGCACGGAGCGGACCAAGACCAGCAACAAGAGCCAATTTCGCTTTCGACGGTAGGGGCGCGTGTAGGCGAACAGCCGCGAGATCAGCCGCATCTCCAGCGGATGCAGGTTTTCCTCGTAGTCGTCCGCGCGCCGAATCGTGAGCGACGGCAATGGGTTCGTCATCACGCTGCCCGGCATCACGCCACCTCCTGACGCCACACCGGCGTTTCGTCGTCGATCATTTGCAATTGCGCCGCCTGATAATAAGGGCCGGGCTGCCGCAGCAGCTCTTCGTGAGTGCCGCTCTGCACGATGGCGCCCCCCTCAAGCACCACCACCCAATTGGCGCGGCGCACCGTGCTGATGCGATGAGCAGCGATGAGCGTGGTGCGGCCGCGCATCGCCGCCTCGATCGCCTCCAAAATCTCGTGCTCGGTGTCGCGATCGACCGCCGATGTCGCATCGTCGAGCAAGAGAATGGCCGGATCGAGCAGCACGGCTCGGGCAATCGCCAGGCGTTGCCGTTGGCCGCCGGAAAGGTTGGAGCCGTACTCGCCCACCACCGTATCGTAGCCCTGCGGCAATGAACGGACGAACGCGTCGGCCGAGGCGATGCGCGCCGCGCGTT
>DASVGM010000813.1:0-13413 GCA_036379555.1 Pirellulales bacterium
CCATTCTCCGCCGCCGCTGCCGCGGCTATGACGAATCTCGCCTCACGTTTCCGCGGACTGGCGCCCACGGCGACACTCCATTGGCCGCTCCGCGGCCGCGCTTTGCAACGGCTCGCCGTAAACGGCGCGTGTTCGGGTTGGGGGGCGCTTGGTTTCCGAACCCATCCCACAAGTCTGCCAGCGGTTTTTCGATAGCCTCCGACAAGCGGCGCGATTCCGGCCGATTCTCGAACAGGCGGCCTTGGTGTACAATCATGTTTTGTGACAATCCACGTTTTTTGTGCGGCGCTTCGGTGAGCCAATCGTGACCAGTTAGGGTAGAGGCTACGACCGCGATGACCAGCGTGACCGAAACCAATGTCGAGCAATTATTGGCGCTGGCCCGTGGCGGCGACTGTGCCGCCCTGGGCCGGTTGCTGAATCTCTATGGCGGCTACTTGTCGTTGCTGGCGCGATTGCAAATCGGCCGGCGTCTGCAAGGCAAGGTCGACGCGGCCGACCTCGTGCAGGACACGTTCCTGGAGGCGCACCGGCATTTCGGCCAGTTTCGCGGTACGACGGAGGCGGAGTTGGTCTGTTGGTTGCGACAAATCCTGGCGGGGCTGCTCGCCAATTTGGTGCGTAGGTTCTGCGGCACGAAACGCCGCGACGTGCGGCTGGAGCGCGAGTTGGCCCAAGAGCTCGATCACTCTTCGCGGGCGCTCGACCAAAGCTTGATCGCGCCGCAAAGCACTCCCAGCCAGCAGGCCGCGCGCCGCGAACAAGCCGTATTGCTGGCCGACGCCCTCCAGCGTCTGCCCGACGATTATCGCGAGGTCATCATTTTGCGTCATTTGGAAGGGTTGTCTTTTGCCGAGATTTCGCGGCGCATGGGCCGCAGCGTCGATAGCGTCAAGAACCTGTGGGCGCGTGCCTTGGCGCAATTGCGCCGCGTAGTGGGAGAAAACGATGAACGCCGCTAACGATTTTTTCCCTTCGGCCGCGCGCGCGGCCGGCACGCTTTCGGCTGACGATAAGCGCGTCGTAAGGGCGCTGGAAGACTACGCCGCCGCGGTGGAAGCGGGCCACTCGCTTGACCGAAACGAGTTTCTGGCCCGGTTTCCGGAGATCGCTCCGGCGCTGGCCGAGTGTCTGGACGGACTGGATTTTGTCGCGGCGGCCGCGCCCGAACTCGCGCATCCCGCGGCGGGCCAGCGGCCAGGTTTGAACCGAGCCGCCGCGTTTTGGCCGGCCGACGTGTTGGGCGATTACCGGGTCATCCGCGAGATCGGTCGCGGCGGCATGGGCGTGGTGTATGAGGTGCTGCAGGTTTCGCTCGACCGGCGCGTGGCGCTCAAGGTGTTGCCATTGGCGGCCGCGCTCGATGGCAAGCAACTCCAACGGTTCAAGAATGAAGCCCATGCCGCCGCGCAATTGCACCATCAAAACATCGTGCCGGTATATGGAGTCGGCTGTGAGCGCGGCGTGCATTATTACGCGATGCAGTTCATCGACGGTCAGACATTGGCCTCGTTGATCGGCGAGCTCCGCTCCCTTTTGGGTCTGGACGGCAAAGATCCGCGGCTGTCCGCCGACTTGGCGACGGCCTCGCTGACCGCCGCATTGGTAAGCGGGTGCTGGGCCCCCGCGGCAAAGGGCGATGGTGGCGGCCCCTCGCGAGTTTCGTCGCCGAGTGACGTGGCAAAACCCGTCGACGGCGCCGAAACTTCGCCTGGGCAAACGGTGGCCATCACCGGCAACTCGACGAAAAGCCCGGTTTTTTTTCGCACGGCGGCGAATCTCATGATCCAGGCGGCCAACGCGTTGGAGCACGCTCACGGCCAGGGAATCATCCATCGCGACGTCAAACCGGCCAACATGCTCGCCGATTGCCGCGGCAACCTGTGGATCGCCGATTTTGGTCTGGCGCGTTGCCAAAACCAGGCGGGCCTGACGATGACCGGCGACTTGATGGGCACGTTGCGTTACATGAGTCCCGAACAGGCGCTGGCGCGGCGCGCGCCGCTCGATCATCGCACGGACATTTACTCCCTCGGCGCGAGTTTGTACGAACTGCTGACGCTGGAGCCGATATTCGACGGCAGCGACCGCCAGGAGCTCTTGCGGCAAATCGCCAACGAGGATCCGCGCCGGCCGCGAAGTCTGAATTCGGCCATTCCCGTTGAATTGGAAACGATCGTCTTGAAGACGTTGGAGAAAAACCCCTCTGACCGCTACGCCACCGCGCAACTGCTGGCCGACGATTTGCAGCGGTATCTCAAAGACGAACCAATTCACGCGCGGCCGCCGACGCTCGCAGATAAAACGAAGAAATGGATGCGGCGGCACGGCGCCGTGGTGCGGACGGCGCTGGCGATGCTCTTCGTTCTGATCGTTGCGGTCGCCATTGTCGCCACGGGGGCGGTTTGGCGTCTCGAACGCGAGCGAAAGGCCACCAGCGATCAATTGCAGCTTACTCAACAGGCCGAAGCCGAGGCCACACGGCGGCTCTATCGCTCCTTGGTCGAACAGGCGCGGGCCAACCGCCTCACACGCCGCCTGGGCCAACAGTTTGAGACGCTCAAGGTTTTAGCCGAAGCCACGGAATATGCCCGCGAGATAAACTTGCCCGAAAAAGATCTGCTGGAGCTGCGCAACGAAGCCATCGCCGCGCTCGTCTTGCCGGATCTAAAGCTGGACCAGGAGTGGCCCGGCTATCCCGACGGCAGCATGTTCCTTGATTTTGACGCGGAGTTGCGGCGCTACGCGCGGATTGACCGGCAAGGACTCGTACACGTATGTCGCATAGGCACGGGCGAGACGCTGCACACCGTCACCGCCTTCGGCCCCGGCGATTTTGGACCGGGCCAGGAGACCTATCCTCTTCTTAGCCCGGACGGGCGCTTTCTGCGGCTTTGGCGAGACAACCGCGCGAAAGTGTGGGATCTCGACGGCGCCGTTCCGAAAGTCGTCGTCGAAGCGGCCGAGACCGCCTTCGCGTCGTCGTTCGCTCCCAACAGCCGCGAGTTGGCGCAAGCGCGTGTTGATGGTTCCATCGAACTGCATGACTTGACCGGCGGCCGTGCCGCCAGGACAGTGGCCAAACAACCTGAAACAGGGAACATACTGTTTCATCCGCATCAACGGCGGCTGGCTCTCCATGGTCCAGAGGGTATTCGTTTTTGCGATCTTGATAACGGCAGCATCTCGGTGGGCCTGCCGGGCTCAGTCGGCGCCGCGAACCTCGCATGGCACCCCAGCGGTGAGCGCATCGCGGCCGCGATTGGCCGGGTCGTGGTCGTTTGGGATATTGCGACCGGCAGCGAGTTGGCACGGATGGAAGGCCACCGCGACGCGGGCATTTCACTGGCGTATAACCACGCCGGCGACCTGCTCGCCACGTCGGGCTGGGGCAGAGAGTTGCGTCTCTGGGACGCGCGAAACGGCCGTTCGCTCGTCCAAGGGCATGCGGTGGCGGGGCCGCTACGCTTTAGCTTGGACGACCAGCGGCTTGGCGTCGGCAGGAGCAACCAGTCGATTCAGCTCTGGACGGTTCGCCTGGCGCGGGGCTATCGCAGCCTGGCGCGCCAGGCCGGCTCGAGCGGCGTCTCTTACCACTCCTGCACGGCAAGCCCAAACCTTCCCTTGCTGGCCGTGAGCACCGAGGCAGGTGTCGGTTTTTGGCACTTGTTCAGCGGCGAACCGCTGGGGTTTCTACGTCGCGCCGGCTTTGAACATGTGCTGTTTGAATCTTCCGGCGCGCTGCTGGCGATAGGGCCCGAGGGGCTCTTGCGGTGGCCCGTTCGTTCTGATCCGGACGATTCAGGAGTGATCCGTATCGGCCATCCGGAAAAACTGCTGCCCGGCTATCGGGCCAATCTCGCCGCGAGCGGCGACGGCCGCGTGATCGCCAGCGCGCAAGGCTGGGGCGGGTTGGTCTGGCGCAGCGCTTCGCCCCAGGAACCGTTACAATTCGCCCCGCACTATGACACCCGTTATATCGGTGTCAGCCCGGATGGCCGCTGGGTCGCCACGGGGTCGCACTGGGGAACGAAGGTCAAAATCTGGGACGTGGATCGAGCCGCCCTTGCCCATGAGTTGCCGATTGAAGACGGCTCCGGGGTCGACTTCAGTCCCGATGGTAAGTGGCTGGCCACGACCGGCGGGGGCGGCCGCGTTTGGTCGGTCGGAACCTGGCGCCCGGGACCGTCGCTAGGCGGCGTGGGCGATGTGGCCTTTTCGCCAGACAGTCGTATGTTGGCCGCGCGCACGGGATACGCGGGTATTCGTTTGATCGATCCGGCCACGGGCGTTGAATTCGCGCGGCTGGAAGATCCGGAGCAGGATGTCGCGAGGTCGCTTTGCTTCAGCCGCGACGGGGCGCAACTGGCGAGCGTGGACTGGAACCCGCCCTCGATCCACGTTTGGGATCTCCGCGCCTTGCGCGAGGAGTTGTCAGCCCTGCGGCTCGACTGGAGCCTGCCTTCCTACCCGCCGCCGCCGGCGAGTGACACTCGCCCGCTGCGCTTGGAGTTTGACGAATAGGCGACGCAGTGCGCGTAGCAGAATTCGTCAGAATTCTGGCCGCAACTTGTTGCCGCGGCCCGCCTTCTTACGAAGTCGGCTACGCGCCGGTGCGCAATGCCGGTTGGCCTGACGGCGCCGAAACGTCGTTCTAGCCGGCTTCCTCTCGACGTTCTTGTCGACTCTCCAAGTAGTCGACCAGCTTGTAGTAATGGGGTTCCAATTTCGCGGCCAATCTTTCCGCGTACGCACCGTCTTCACAAATCTTGCTGAACCCGATCTGGTGGCATCGATGGAATAACGATGTCGTTCGTGGTGGTCATGGTGGTCCTTTCAAAAAGACTTGGAGTGAAGCGGAACCGCCGCAAGCGCGCGCCGCGCCGGAAAGCGCAGGGCGAACCGCCGACGGTTCCCAACGGAAACAAAGAGATCGACCGTAAAGAGAAGGTCTAAGCGTCACTCGACGGCGTGACGCGACCGGCAGGCGCCTGCCTGGCTGGGGGTTGAAGCAAGATTGCTTTCGACATGATACACAAGAACACTATGTAGTCAAGTGTCACCTTGAAAAATATTGTCGTATCGATCGTTTCACGACGGCGCCCAAGCCACCAGGCCAGCGTCTGAGAGGCTATCCGAAAACTCGGATTTCACCGTGGCAGCGTATCGTGGGGCGGCTCGCCGAGCCGTCTTTCGCTTCCAGACGGGCCGGCGGCCCGCCCCACGGCGAGTTTTCGGATAGCCTCTGATTTACAGGTCCGACGACGCCACCGCCGGGCTGGCCCCTAATGTCACGAGATTAAACGGCAGCTCGACATTCTGCGGCCGTAGCGGATGATGCCCTCGGCTTGCCCGAGGGAGTTTCCCGTTGGCCGTCTACAACAGGTGGCATCGGAGCATGATCGCATGACATGGCGCGCACGCGGATGGGGGCCGGATGGACCTGGCGACCGTCTCATTTTCTTAGAAAGAACAAAATTTTCACTTTTTTTCGCGGCGCTTTTCACGCCGTCGCGTGACCTGTGGTTTAGAGACGCAGTTCCGTCGCGCGATTCCCGAGCGTGGACGACGGCCTTCTATCGTATCACAAACCCTAACACAGCGGAGTTGAATCATGCGGCTATTTTCATGGCTGCGGGAACGAACTGGCACGAACTACGCGACGCGGGCCGCACGGCAGCAGCGAGCGAAAAACAGCCCGGCGCGGTTTCGGCCGCGGCTGGAAGCCCTGGAAGACCGTGCCATGCTCAGTACGCTCAGCGTCTTGAACGCCAACAACAGCGGCCCCAATTCATTACGCGCCGAGATCGCCGCGGCCCATAGCGGCGACACGATCGCCTTCGCCCCCAGCCTGAACGGACAAACCATCACGCTGACCAGCGGCGAATTGCTCATCAACAAGAACCTGACCATCTCCGGGCCTGGGGAGAGCAACTTGACCATCAGCGGCAACAACCATTCGCGCGTCTTTGAGGTGGCCGCGGGCGCGCAGGTCGCCTTGAGCGGCCTGACCATCAGCAATGGCTTCGATGTCCAAGGCGCCGGCATCCTCAACAGCGGCACACTGACCGTGAACGATAGCGTCCTCTCCGGCAATTCCGCCAACAAGGTGGTCAAGAGGAGCACGCTCCCGAATGCCGGCGGCGGCATCGAGAACAACGGTACGTTAACCCTCGGCAATTGTAACCTGACCGGCAACTCGGCCTCTCTTGGCGGCGGCATCGACAATCATGGCGCGGCGACGATCAACCTGAGCACGCTCACGGGCAATTCCGCGACCTCGGCGGGCGGCGGCATCAATAATCAGAGCGCGCTCTCGGTCAACAATAGTGCCTTGTCCAACAACACCGCCTTCAACAATGGCGGCGGCATCAACAGTTATGGCACCGGGACCGTGACGGTGGCGGTGAGTGGCAGCAACCTGACCGGTAACACCGCGGCCACCGGGTATGGCGGCGGCATTTCAAGCCGCGGCCCCCTCCTGACCGTCAGCGCGAGCACTTTTACCGGAAACCACGCCTACGAGGATGGCGGCGGCATTTCCGCCACGAGCGCCCCCAACGCCAAGATCGTCGTCAGCGATAGCACTCTTTCCGGCAATTCGGCCTATGACGGGGGCGGCATCCAAGCCTCGAACGCCTACGGATCGACGACGATTACCAACTGCACGCTGTCCGACAACTCCGCCAAAAGCGGCGGCGGCGCCATCTCCGCCGGCTCCGCCACGATGACGGTCAGCGGCAGCACCCTATCAGGCAGCTCGGCCCTGTATGGCGGTGCCATCGAGGTCTTTACCGGCGCGCTGACGCTTGACAACAGCAACCTGAACAACAACATGGCCACCGGTGAAGGCGGCGGCATCTATAACTACGGCCCCGGCTCTCACGGCACCCCGACCGTGACCGTCAAGAATTTCAGCAGCATCAATGGCAATACCGCCCCGGCCGGCACGGGCGCGGACATTGACAACCTCGGCGTGATTTACGTCGACAGCTCGAGCACCATCGGCATCGTCAACGGCAACCCGGTGATTTTGATTTGAGCGTGGCAAGACCCCATCCGCCGTGCGCGGACGGAGTCGGGAGCGAACGAACAAAACCGAACCGAAGTCCAAACACAAGCTTCCGTCCACAGCCTCAACATTTTGCCGACCCACCAGCAACCATCATTCTCCGGGAGTTTTCCATGTTCAACTTCAACTGGTCCAAAAGCGTTTCCTCAACCACCTCGCGCCGTACTCGCCGCCATCAAACCAGGAAAGCGCGTCCGCCCGAACGTCGTCGGGCGCGTTTTGAATTTCTCGAAGACCGCCGTGTGCTGGCTGTGTTGACCGTCAATAGCGTGGGCGACGTCGCGGCCGACACCAGCGCGCTTACGCTGCGCGACGCTATCACGCTCGTCAACAACGCCGGCAACCCCGCCTCGCTCGGCCAATCGAGCATGCCCGCCACCTGGGCCTCGCAAATTTCCAACCTCCCCTTCGGCAGCGGCGACACCGTCCAGTTCGATCCGAGCCTGTTTGGATCGACGCCAGAAACGATCGGCCTGGCCGGCCGCGAGCTGCTCGTAACCAAGAATTTGAGCATCGTGGGCACCGGCGCGGATTACCTGAACGTGAGCGGGCAAAACCAGTCTCGCGTGCTGGAAGCGGCCAACGGGGCCAACGTCAGACTAACGGGACTGAGCGTGACCAACGGCAACGGAGTGCCCGGCAACCCGGCCGGCCTGCACGCGAACCGCGGCGGCGGCATCGTCGTGGACGAATCCTCCAGCCTCACAGCTACCGATTGCGACGTGTCGGGCAACGCCGTCACGATCGGCCCACTCGGCGGCGGCTTGGGCGGCGGCATCGCCGACTACGGCACGCTCACAGTCAGCAACAGCAAGCTGGCCGGCAATCAGGCCAACACCACCTATGGCGGCGGCATCGCCGTTTTTGGCACACCCGTCGCCCCCGCCACGCTGACCGTGAACCAAAGCACCCTGGAGCAAAACACCGCGTATCAAAACGGCGGCGGAATTGCCCTCGCCACCCCCAATTGCACGGCGACGATTACCAACTCACTGTTCTACAAAAATGCCACGACCATTTACGACGGCGGCGCCATTACCATTCGCGCGGGCAACGCGATCGTCACGGGCTGCACGTTCACCGACAACACGGCCGCGGAAAACGGCGGCGGCATCGCCAACTTCGCCAGGATGACCATCAACAACAGCTCCTTCCATCACAACTCCGCCCTTGATTACGGCGGCGGCCTCACGACCGGCGGCGGCAGCAACACCACCCTCAACGGCGACACGTTCGATCAGATCAACTCCGCCGCGGTCGGCGGCGGCATCTCCAACTTCGGCACGCTGTTCGTCAGCGGCAGCACCCTTTCCACGAACTCCGCGAACGACGGCGGAGGTGTGTTTGACAACTTTTCGAGCGTGACCACGATCAACAATAGCACGCTGTCCGGCAACACCGCGACGCAGGGGGGAGGCGGAATCTACAATTCGAGTAACGACAGTATTCCCGGCGGCACAGAAGCGATACTGACCATTGTTGACAGCACGCTCTCCGGCAACTCAGCCAGTTCCGGCGGCGGCATCAGCAACTTCGGGGTGACGTCGATTAGCGACAGCACCCTGGCCGGCAACACCGCGGTTTATGGCGGCGGCATCGACAATTATTGGACGCTCACGATCAGCGGGAGCACTATTTCAGGAAATTCCGCAGGCGCCACGGGCGTCGGCGGCGGCATCGATAACGCCGGTTTGGGCTCCGGCCTGAACACCTGGAAGTTCTCGCTCGCCGACAGCATTATCGCCGGCAACACCGCATCGCTCTTCTGGGGGCCGGACGTCTGGGGCCAGCTTGACACAGGTTTCAACAACCTGATTGAGAATGCCGCGGGGATCTTTTCCGGTGGCATCAGCGACGGCGTCAACGGCAACCACATCGGTTTGACGTCCGCTCAGATCGGCCTGGCGCCGCTGACAAACAACGGCGGGCCAACTCAGACAATGGCCCTCTTGCCCGGTAGTTTGGCCATCGGTGCCGGCGTCGCCCCCGACCAGTTGGCGACCGCCTTGGGACCGGGCGACGCTTCGCTGAGCCTGGCCTCGCCCGCCGATTTGGCCCTGGTTCCAGGCTCAACCGTGCTGCGGATTGACGGCGAGCAGCTCCTGGTCACCGGCGTCAGCGGCAGCTTGATTACGGTTACACGCGGCTACAACGGCACCGCCGCCGCGGCCCACGCCGCCGAGGCCGGCGTCTACTCCGCCTTGGACCAGCGCGGCGTGCTCCGCGCCGATTCGCCCAGCATCGGCGCCTACGAGGCGGTGACGCTCTCCGCTGACACGGCGGCGCTGAATCTGGGGACAACCACCTACGGCGCCGCGGGAACGATCACCACCTATACCCTCAGCGGCAACGCCCTGGCCGGCAACGTCGTCGTCACCGCGCCGGCGGGCGTTGAGCTTTCGACCGATGGCACGAATTGGGCTTCGTCGCTGACACTCACTCCGTCGACAACAACGCTGGGCGGCAACGGAACGACCATGACGCTGTTCGATACGATCGACGTTCGCATTAGCGCCGGCGTGGCCGCGGGCAATCTCAACGGCGTCATTCAAAACACCAGCGGCGGCGCTGGCGAGCTCGATCTGCAGGTAAGCGGCGTCGTCAGCCAGGCCGGCACGGCCACAACCCTCAGCAGTTCCAGCGCCAACGTGCCTTACGGCACGAGCGTCACGTTCACAGCCACGGTGGCCGTGGTGGCGCCGGGCGCGGGCGCGCCGACCGGCACGGTGACGTTTTGGGACGGCGGCACGCAGCTTGCCACCGCCGCGCTCAACGCCGCCGGGCAGGCGACGTTCACGACCTCCAATCTAACGGTCGCCACGCACACAATCACCGCCGTGTACAGCGGCGATACGAACTTTGTGACCAGCACGTCGGCGGCCCTCAGCCAGTCGGTGTTGTCGGCCCAGCAGGAGGCCACGGCGACAACGACGCAAGTGCAGACCCTGGTGGCTTCCGGCGCGCTAAAGAGCGGCAACGGCAACTCGCTGATCGCCACGCTCAACGCCGCGACGGCCAGCCTCAATCGCGGGAACACGGTCGTCGGCGTCGTTCAACTGGGCGTGTTCATCGCCAAAGTGGAAGTCCTCGCGCTGACGCGCCGGCTCGACGCCGCCGACGCCCAAACGCTCATCGCCGACGCCACGGCGGCCATTGCCGCAGCCGTGGATGCGGCCATTGCATAACCACGCTATTCACGAAGCTTACGATTCGAGGTTGCCATGTCCAAATTGCCCCACGACCGCCACGCGCGCCGCTTCGCCGAACGGCGAACTCGCCGGCCTGGATTTCAACCACTGGAAGAACGATGGCTGCTCTCCGTCGCTCCGCCGCCCTCGGACGTTCGATTCATCGATGCTTTGTACCAGGATCTGCTGGGCCGGGCGGCCGAACCGAGCGGACTCGACTTTTGGACGCGACAACTCGCCGCTGGGGCAAGCGGCAATCAGGTTGCCGGCGAGATACTCGGTTCGCACGAGCAGCACCAAAATCTGCTCAATCTCGAGTACGCTCAACTCTTCGACCGCGCGCCCGATCCGGATGGGCTCGCCTTTTGGAGTTCGGTGCTCGACCAAGGCCCTCAAACCGGGGCGCAGGTGCTGGCGGATTTATTCGGCTCCGATGAGTATTTCGCCCGGCGAGATCGATCCAGTTCGCAGTTCATCGCGGCACTTTACCAAGATATTTTGGGCCGCGATGCCGAACCGGCCGGGGCCAGCTTTTGGCTGGCTGAACTGTCAGGCTCTGCGACCAGCCCGCCGACGAGTCAGGCGAACGGCGGCATGCTACGGACTGAAGTCGCCGCGTCGTTTTTGGCGTCTGCCGAATACGAGCGAAACCTGGTTCGCGGCTGGTACCATGACTATCTCGACCGCCCTGCCGGCGACGACGATACCGACTTCTTGGTGAACGCGCTCGCCGCCGGCGAACCGCCTGATGCGATCTTGGCGGCGATTCTGGGCAGCGAGGAGTATCGCGACGATGTCGACAGAAACCAGCCGGCCATCGACATCCTCAGCCCGGCCAACGGAGTCGTGACCAGCGTCGATCCGATTATCGCGGGCCAAGTGGCCGGTCACGGGATCAAAGCGGACTTGCTGCAGGCGGCCCTGGATTCCAACCCCTTCACGACGATCAACTTGGATACCGCAGGGAGCTTCAGCCTGCCGATGAGTTTGCCGCTCGATGGCGGTTCTGACGGCGCGCACACCGTCCATTTTCAACTCATCAAGCCACACGGCGGCACGCGGGCCACAGCCGACTTCTCCTTCACGCTCGACACCACCGCGCCAAGCGTGACCATCAGCAGCCCCGCGGACGGCGATCTGACAAGCCATAACGAAATGATTACTGGGCACGTCGCCGATGCCGGCAGCGGTGCGGCTTCGCTCGCCGCCGCGGTCGATGCCGGCGTGTTCGCCCCCGTCACGTTCGACGCTGCCGGCAACTTCAGTTTCGTCACCGCGCTGGCGCTCGATGGCACGGCCGACGGTTCGCACACGGTACGCCTGGAAGCCACCGACAAGGCCGGCAACACTTCGGCGCCGACCGGCTTGACCTTCACGCTCGACACCACCGCGCCAAGCGTGACCATCAGCAGTCCCGCGGACGGCGACCTGACAAACCAAAACGAGACGATCACTGGGCACGTCGCCGATGCCGGCAGCGGTGTGGCTTCGCTCGCCGCCGCGGTCGATGCCGGCGTGTTCGCCCCCGTCACGTTCGACGCTTCCGGCAACTTCAGTTTCGTCACCGCGCTGGCGCTCGATGGCACGGCCGACGGTTCGCACACGGTACGCCTCGAAGCCACCGACAAGGCCGGCAACACTTCGGCGCCGACCGGCTTGACCTTCACGCTCCACACCGTGCGCCTGGCGATTGCGGCCTTCGATCTTTCTCCCGGTTCGGAAACGGGCACGCCAGGCGACCATACGACCAGCAATGCCCGTGTGACGCTCGTGGGCCGGACGAATCCGGGCCAGAGCGTCAGTCTGAACGGCCTGGGCCTGACGGCGTTGGCCTCCTCCAGCGGCGCCTTTGAATTTCCTGGCGTCGCGTTGGCGCCGGGCGACAACAGCTTCACCGCTCAAGTTGCCGATGCCCAGGGCAATACGGCCCAGGCCGCGCTGACGGTCCATCGCGTGGCGTCTTCGGGCCAGACCGACCCGGTGATTCAGTGGAACGAAAACCTGCTGGCCGCCATCCGGCAAGACGCCTCGGATCCACAGATCGCCAGCCGCGGCATGGCGATGGCGCAATCGGCGGTCTACGACGCCGTGAACGCCGTGGAAGGCAAGCCGGGGCATTTCGTAACGCTCACCGCGCCGGCCGGCGCCTCGGCGGCGGCCGCTGTCAGCCAGGCCGCCCATGACGTGCTGGTTTATCTCTATCCGGCTCAACAGTTTACTCTCGACGCCGAACTGGCGTCATCGTTGGCCGAGGTCGCCGAGGGCCAGTCGAAAACGGATGGCGTCGCGGTGGGCGCGGCGGCGGCCGCCGCCATCATCGCCATGCGAGCCAACGACGGCTGGAAGAATTACGTGGCCTACACGCCCGGCGGCGGGCCGGGCGTCTGGCAGCCGACGGCGCCGATGTTCGCGCCGGCCCTTGAGCCGCAGTGGGCGCGGCTCACGCCCTGGACGATGGCCACCGATGCGGAGTTTCGCCCCGCCGGCCCTCCCGAACTTGGCAGCGCGGCGTGGGCCGCCGCCCTCAACGAGACGCAGAGCCTCGGCGCCGCCGACAGCACCGCGCGCACCGCCGATCAGACGCAGATCGCCCAGTTTTGGAAAGACGGCGGCGGCACGGCCACGCCGCCCGGCCACTGGAATGAAATCGCCGAGCAAGTGGCCGGCGACAAGGGAAACAGCCTCGATGAAAACGCCCGGCTGTTCGCCGAGCTCGACGTGGGACTGGCCGACGCCGCCATCGTCGCCTGGGACGCCAAATTCGCCTACAACGCCTGGCGGCCCATCACCGCCATTCAAAACGCCGACAGCGCCGGCAACTCGGCCGTGACGCAAGACACCAACTGGACCCCGTTGATCGTCTCACCGCCTTTCCCTGAATACGTTTCGGGCCACAGCACCTTCAGCGGCACGGCGGCCGGCATTCTCGACGCCGTGTTTGGCGCCGACACCAGCTTTACCATCGGCTCCGACACGCTGACCAGCGTTACGCGGTCGTTCAACGGCTTCGAGCAGGCGGCCGAAGAGGCGGGCATGAGCCGCATCTACGGCGGCATCCACTTCGAGTTCTCCAACCAGGACGGGCAGGCGGCCGGCCGAGCCCTGGCGAGTTACGTCCTGCAAACCTTCGACGTGGCCCAGGACGTCACGCCG
>DASVGM010000814.1:0-9785 GCA_036379555.1 Pirellulales bacterium
CTCATGCGCGGTTCCGTGGTAGCGAAATCAGAAGAATCCTTTTTTGTAACTTCGCGGCGGTATCATTGTCAATGCGGTGGCGGCGCGGCGGCGCTCAACGCTGTTCGGCCATGAAGGCCAGAAACTCCGCCTCCAAGTGCCGAAAGTTGTCGCCAAAGACCGCGCGGAAATCGGCGCGGCGTTGGGCGGCGTCGTAGCGCGCAAACGCCGGCCGGGCCGCCGTACGCGCCAACAACTCGCTGTATTTCCGCGGCCGCGTCTCGGCCAGAAAGAACGACACAGCCCAGGCCTCGGCGTAAGCTCGATCGACCTCCGCTTGAAACATGCGGTCGCTTGCGACCAATTCCTCAAGCGACCCTTCGGCCCGGCTCCTCAACAGTTGCTGAAACTGCGCCAAGCGGCCGCGATTGTAGCGCGACGGCCGAGACGAATTGACGGCCGATGCAAACACTCCCTGAGCCTCGAACATCGTGCCCAGTCCTTCGACCAGCCAACGGGGCGCGGCGCCAAAGCGGCGATGAACTCCGGTATTGAAAGCGGTCTGATGCGTGGCCTCATGAATGATGGTGGCCGCGTTGATTTGCCAATCGCCGCCGTTCGTTCGACCACCGCCCACGTCAAACAAGCTGATGCGATTGCTGACTTGCGAGTAATAGCCGAGCACGTTCGTGCCAATGCGGGCGCCATCGCGGCGGGAGTATGCCAAGAATTCGTCCTGGTTGCGGAACACGATGGCCACCAGCGGAAACTCCGGCTCTCGCACCGCGAAACCGCGCACTTTGAAATAATGCACGAACGAGCGGTAGAGATCCTCAAACCGCCGGCTCCAAACGTCGCGTTGGCCGGGCGTATGCGCCACCAGATAATGCCCGGTGCCGCTGATTTCAAACGCCTTGCCCAGTTCGGCCGCCAGCCGCGCGCGCAGTTCCGCGGCTGTAAAGCCGTGGAAGGTTGACGAGGTGGCATGGGCGTCGCGCGCCTCATCCGGCGTAAAATTCCACACGCGACCGTCGCGGCCCAGCAGCACATGATCGCGCGACCACAAAAGCGGCAACCCCTCAATGTGCCTGCCATCCAGGTTGACATCGAGCGTGAAGCGCGGCTCGCCCGCCCCGAGGTGCGTGGCCCAAAGGGTACAAAAAAAGAATGCTATTGGTCGCACGTTCACCTTTCCCTGATCGAGGTGATCTGAAAACCCACCTGTGGAGCGAACCGCTGCGCCATCGGACGCCAAAGACGGCCTATTGGGCTGTCCCGCGGGTCTGTTGCCAAAATGGCCTCTAAAAGTCTACCTTACCCTTGGCTTGGGTGCGGGCGTTCAGTCCACGGGTGAGGCCAAGACCTCGCGCCACCGATTTGGCAGGGCGTCGAACGCCGCTTGATAGGTCGTTTCCAGCGGCACTTGCACGTAGCGATCGGCTTGTAAAAACAGCGGCATCAGCGGCAAATCGTCGCCCACGGCGAGCGCCTCGACAAAGGCTTGCCGAGTGAGGCCGCAAGAATAGCTGGCCGCCGTCAAAGGCTTGCCTTCTGGGGCGTGGAAATCGTATTCGATCATTTCCGACCAGATTGCCGCGTGCAGACCGCGCGGGTCTCGCGCGGTCGGCGGAAACAGGTCGACGAAAAAGAAGTGAACGCCGGCGCGGATGAACTGCAACGCTTTATTCACAAACTGCCGAAACCCCTCCAAGCTCGCCTTGTTTCCGGGAGAGACGATTTCAAGTACCGCCACAACCTCGTCGGCATCGTTGAACACCACCACTCGATTCGCCTTTTGCGCGTAGCCGTCTTCTTCGATGACGGCGGTGATGGCAACGCGCGGCGGCGCCTCGGCCAAAGTCAATAGTCCCTCGTGCGATTGCACTTGGCTTGAGCCATTGCCATCGACGGCGGTGCTTGGCGGCTGCGTCTGAAACGTGACGACATCGGGATAGCGCCCCGACGACGCCTGCTCGATGAGCGCGTAATAGGGCGAAGGTAGAATACCACGGTTCAGCGCAAGCTCGATCTCCACGGTCCAATGTTGGTGAAAGCCGTGAAAGATGCCCGCCGGGACTCGTTTCCAATTGTGTATGGGCATGGCGTGATCCGGTGAAGGGGAGCAAGCATAGACCGCTATGTTTACTCTACCAGCGCATGGATCGGGAGTCACGCCGATGGACAACCAGGTGGTGCCGTCCAGTCGCACATCGCCACTTCGAGCCACACCAGGCCCGTTATTCACGTTTCCAATGGATGACGATTCTCGCGTCGACTGCTAGAATAAACTCAATCCTCGCCAATTCGCCGGAATGCCAATCATGCGCAAACTCCTATCTCTATTCTTGGTGCTTTGTTCCACTGCCACTCTCACCGGCACTCTCGCCGCCGAACCGCCCGCCACGTCCGCGACAAGCGATGAATCCGCGCCGGCCGAGTCCGCGCCGGCCGACCTTGCCGACACGGTGCGGCAGCTCATTCGCGATCTCGACGCGGGCCAGAAAGCGCGCCGCGAAGACGCCGAGAAAAAACTGCTGGCTCTGGGGCCGCGAGCGCTGGACTATTTTCCCGAAAACACCGACCGCATGTCCGCCGAGGCCGGGCAACGACTCGACCGCGTGCGCGAGAAGTTGGAAAAAAACGCCGCCGCCAATTCGCTCGAACCCACCACCGTCACCGTCTCGGGCGAGAAGCCGTTCTCCAAAATACTCGCACTCATTGAAGAGCAAACAGGCAACAAGATCGTCGATTTGCGGTCGGAGTTCGGGCAGGACACGGGCGATCCCGACCTCAAAGTCGATTTCGATAAAACGCCCTTTTGGCCGGCGTTCGACCGCCTGCTCGACGATGCGGAGTTGACCATCTATCCGTATGCTTCGGAGCAAGGCGGCCTGGGGATTACCAGCCGAGGCGAATCGGCGTTGCCGCGGCGCGGCGCGGCGGTTTATAGCGGCGCGTTCCGGATTGAAGGCACCGAGTTCGTCGCCCGACGCGATTTACGCGATCCGATGAGCCACGTCCTCAACCTGACCTTGGAGGCGTCCTGGGAGCCGCGGCTTTCGCCGATTGTCATCACCTATCCCGCCGGTTCGATCACGGCGCTGGGCGATCAAGGCCAACCGCTCGCCACAGCCGATTCCGCCGGCGATATGCAGATGCCGGTGAACAACGACGACAAGTTGGTGGAGGTGCCGATCCAGTTCGATTTGCCTGAGCGCGACGTGCGGCGCATCGCCAGTTTGAAAGGAAAGCTCACGGCCATGTTGCCCGGCCGCGTCGAAACCTTCCGTTTCACGAATCTGGACAAAACCAAGCGGGTCGATCGCAAGCGGGCCGGCGTGACGGTGGCATTGGAAAGCGTTCGCAAGAACGGCGCGGTTTGGGAAATCCGCATGCTGCTGATCTTTGACAAGGCGACCGGAGCGTTGGAGTCGCACCTGAGCACCGGCTGGGTTTCAAACAATTTCGCCGCCCTGGAAGACGCCAAGCGGCAGTCGATTCCCTACGCCGGGCTGGAAACCACGCGCGAAACCGAAACCGAGGTTGGCGTGGCCTATTATTTTGACGTGCCGAGCCTGAAGGGCTACACGTTTGTTTACAAAACGCCGACGGCCATCATTAGCCTGCCGATCGAATTTGAATTGAAGGATCTGGAGTTGCCGTGAGCATTATCGAATCTGAGAACGACGTTTATCTCGCGCTCGTCAAAGCGCTCCCATTGCTGCCGATTGAGTCCGACGAAGAGTTGGACCGTGCCATTGCCGTGATCAATTGCCTCTTGGATAAGCCGCGCCTATCCGCGGGCGAGCAGGGCTACCTGGACGTGCTCAGCGACCTCGTCGAGAAATACGAATCGAGCGCGCATCCGTTTGGGCCGGTGTCCGACGGCGACATGTTGCGGCACCTGATCGAAGCGAAGGGCGTTACGGAGAACGAGGTGTCACAAGCGACCCAGATCGCCGGCCCCGCGATTTCGGACATTCTAAGCGGCAAGCGGCAATTTACCCGGTCTCAGGTAGCTAAGGTGGCGAGCTACTTTCGCGTCGATCCCACCGTCTTCAACCTCGATTTGCCGCGAGGCGCGCGAACGAAACAAACATAGCGCTGCGGAATAATGATTGATAACTCATTACCGTCACCTTTTCCCCGCCAAATCCGGCATCCGCACGCTCCATTCCTTGGCGGGCGGCGTGCCGGTGACGTCGCAGGCCCAATTGATACCGTTGAAAAGCAACTGGCAAAACGCCGGCTGGCTAAAGTCGCCGACGTGGCCCAGCGATGTATAGAATGAACGACCGCCGTCGGCACGCACGCGCGTCCAGGCCACCGGCTCGCTGGCAAAACCCGGCACCGTGCCGACCAACAGCGGCTGCGTGCCCGGCAAGAGCGGGCCGGCCTTGTAAAGCGAACACGGACTGACATACTCGTTCAGTGCGACGCCGGCCAGCACCGCGTGGCGTTCAGCTCCGGCGGCGATCGTCACGCGCGGGTGCAAGTTGTTGGCGTGATGATTCACGTAGTTGCCGCCCCACACTTGCTGATCGAAATCGGCCCATTGCGCAAGCCCTTCGTCCAGCGGCTTGCCGTGCGGCGGGGCGAAGGCATGGCTGGCGGTGCGGATGCCGATCAGCGGCTTGCCGGCCGCCACAAAACGCCGCACCCGATCCAGTTGCTCCGGCCGCAACGGGCGGCGACGCGCGCTTACCAGCAAGGCATCAGCCTGATCGAGCATCTCGATTCCAGGAATGTCGCCGCGGTCGGTCTCGCTGCCAAAGACAAAGCTCACGCGATAATCGCGCCCCAGATACTGGGCGGCGAATTTCGGCAGTGATTCCGCGGTCTTGTATTCATCTTCGGCCACGAGCAACGCCAGTCGCGGCCGGCGATCATGCGAAAAGCGGAATTCACGACCGTCGCCGAGCACATCGCCGCTGGCAATCGTCGGGCAAACGAATTTTTCGATGTGTTCCACGATCAGATCGGTGCCGGTGAAGTGGCTCACGTAAGGCCACTTGGCCGGGTCGTACATCGTGTCGGTCATGTCGCGCATCAGCACCACGTTCTTGCCGTTCTTGGCGAGCTGCCGCAGACCAAACGGCCGCCCCAGCACGCACATGTTGGTATGAACGCCAAGCAAGATCACGTTCTTGATGCCGCGCTGTTCGAGCAGGTTCCAGATTTCGACGCCCGAATCGCTGATGGCGTCTTTGGCGTCGTCGATCTTGAGCGCGGCGAGTTGCGCCTTCCAGGGGGCCTTGGGGTTGCGGCCGATCGAGGCGAGATAATCGTGCCACTGGCGATGTTCGACCAGATCGTCATCTTCGCCCCCTGCGCGCTGATCGACCGGATAAGCGCCTCGCTCTTCACGGGGAATCTGATGGCACCACTGGCCGATCTCGCCGGGCAGGTTGGCGGCGGTCGGCGCGCTTTTGGCCAGCTTACGGCCCGGCCGGTCGGCGTAGGGCGCCATGCAATCGCTGGGGGCGTGAATGATGAGCGCCCCGCGATCGCGAGCGGTATGTAGCACCTGGTTCATGCGCGACGCCAGTTCATTGGCGCGGCGCACCGCGTTCAAGCAGTGATGGGCGTCCCACATGTCGCAAACGATGATAGCCGTCTCGCGCGCGTTCCAGGAGCGTTCGCGGTCGGTCAGCGTGTGATAACGGCCGGAACCGGCGGCGGTCTCGACGCGCCGCCGCGGATGGAGCTTGAGCGTGCTCGCATCGTCGGCGGTCGCGGCCGCGCCAGAAGCGAAAACGACCGCCGCGATCGTCCATTGCCATCGCATACCCATGACCCGTTGTCCTTTCCACAAACCGATTCGTTTGACCTCCGCGGCCGAGGAGGCCGCAGCCGTATAGAGTATCCCGAGTGAGGCGATGCGGCAAGTTTCGGGAACTCGGCGGCACTGGCGGCCGTTTGTTGGTATACTCGGCCTCAAGTGAAATCAGCGAATTTCATTCACTATTCGGAGATGAACAACATGCGCACGAATCTTCAGTTTCTCGTCATCCTCACTATGGTTTTCAGCGGGGCGTCAATGGCCGCCGTCGGACGCGCCGATGAACCGCGGCCGCCGGAGGGCTTCCGCGCGATTTTCAACGGCAAGGATCTTGCCGGTTGGCATGGCCTGAATCCGCACAACGGGGCCAAGCTGACGGGCGAGGCCAAAGAGAAGAACCTCGCCGAGCAGCGCGCGGAGTTCGCTCAAAACTGGTCGGTCGAAAACGGCGAGTTGGTCAACGACGGTCATGGCCCCTATGCGACGACGGACGAGGAGTTCGGCGATATTGAGTTGTTGATTGATTATAAAACGGTGCCGAAGGCCGACAGCGGCATTTATCTGCGCGGTGCGCCGCAGGTGCAAATCTGGGATTCCAACCAGAAATTCGACCCTAAGAATCCGACGCGAAAACCGCACCTTGGTTCCGGCGGTCTGTTCAACAACACGCCCGACAGCCCAGGCCGCGACCCGCTTACGCTGGCCGACCGGCCGTTTGGCCAGTGGAACCAATTTCGCATTCGACAGGTTGGCGACCGCACCTCGGTCTGGCTCAACGACAAGCTCGTGGTCGATAACGCCGTGATGGAGAACTACTGGAACCGCGGCCAACCGCTGCCGGCCAAAGGCCCCATCATGTTGCAAACGCACGGCGGCGAAATCCGTTGGCGCAATATCTTTGTGCGCGACATTGGCCCCGATGAACGGCGCTAAACAGCCTTGCGTGATGCGCGCGGGTCGTATAATAAGGCCATGTCCAACCCTCCCCAACCGTCGGCCTTGAAGGTCAACAACCGTTTGTGTATCCCATTGGAAGAGTTTGAATTCAGCTACGCGCGCAGTTCCGGTCCCGGCGGGCAAAACGTCAACAAGGTCAATAGTAAGGTCTTGCTCCGCTGGCCGGTGCAAACAAGCCCGAGCCTGCCCGAAGCGGTGCGCGAGCGCTTTTTGGACCGCTTTCGCAACCGCATTACCGCCTCAGGCGATGTGCTGATTTCCAGTCAGCGCTTTCGCGATCAACCTCGCAACGTCGCCGACTGTCTCGACAAGCTGCGCGAAATGTTGATCGCGGTGGCCGCGCCGCCGACGCGGCGCAAACGCACCAAACCCACGCGCGGCTCGATCAAACGCCGCTTGGAGGGGAAGCGACACAAGTCGGAAAAGAAGCAAAGCCGCCGCGGGATTGAATAGCCCTATACCGTCCGCCGGCTGGAATGAGACAATCGGTGCCACCGGAGGATGGGCCTCCTGGCCCGTCACCAGCCAGGGTGACGGCCTGTTTATTCCGCCTTGGGAATCGGCAAGTCGAGCACCATCGCCCGCACAAATCGCACCGGCGGTGAACCGAACGAGAGTACGCGGTCGTGATAACGCTTCAGTGAAAAAGCATCGCCCCAGGCCCGCTCGGTTTCTTTACGCAAGTCGCGGTGTTCTTGATAGCCCACGAAATACGTCGAAAGCTGCGTGGAGGTGAGCTGTGCCCGAATCCACTTGGCCGCCGCCTCGCGCTCTTCCTGAAACGTGTCTTCGATCATCAAACGCATTGCCTCCTCGCGCTTCATGCCGCCCACGTGAATCGCCTGGTCGATGAAGGCGTTGGCGATGCTGCGCAAATACCATTTCAAGGCGATCAGCCGCATCAGCGGGTCGTTGTCGAGCAAACCCTCCTCGGCCATGAGCTGCTCTGTGTAAACCGCCCAGCCCTCAATGAACACGCCCGATGAAAGCACCGCCCGTAGCGTCGAAGGATAACGATTGGCCACCGCCAACTGCAAGAAATGGCCGGGCATCGCCTCGTGGACCGTCAGATCGTAAATCGACCGTAAGTTATACTCTCGCAAGAACGAAGTGACTTGTTGTTCGGTCCAATCTTCCGGCAAGGGCGCCACCGCGTAAAACGTCTTTTGCCCCACGTCGAGTGGGCCGGGCGAATCGCAATAAGCCAACGATACTCCACGGCGGAATTCAGGCATGATGATAATTTCCACCGGGTCGTCGGGCACCGTCACCAGGTTTTTTTCGCGCACGAACTCGGTGCAACGGGCCAGCGCTTCACGGGCCGTCTCCACGATTTTGTCGCGCGAGGGACGCTCGGCATAGGCCACTTCCAGCGCGGCGCGGATGATGGCCTGCTTGTATTCGCGGCCGGCGTCGGCGGGAAACTCGGTGTAAGGATTGCGCGCGCGGTAAACCTCGCGGGCGATGTTCCACATTTGCTCTCGCACGCGCGAAAGTTCGGTCTCGGCCCGCTGGCGAATCTCGTCGCGCGAGAGGGGCGATTGCATCGTGAAGGCGAGTTTCTGGTCGAACATTTCGCGGCCCAGACGCCACTCGCCGGCGGCCTTTGGCAAAAGTTCTTTTTCCAACCATGTCTGCTGCTCTTCAATGGCCTGCCGCGCCGTGCGAATCGCCTGCGACAACTTCCCGCGATCGGCCGCGTTGAGCTTCTCGGCCAACGGTTCGACTTCTTGCTCGATGATGCTCAACACGCCGCGATTCTGCTTGACCGCCGTTTCGGCATGAATCTGAGGCACGCGGGCCGCGTCGAGCGTCTCGCGCACCTGCTTGAGCAGGCGCGGAAATTGTTCCAACCGGCGGCTGACGTTTTGCAAGCGCTCGGCGGCCGGCGCGAACTCGCGCGCCATCAGGCTGTAAACCGCATCGCCGGCCAGGCCGGTATAATTCAATGGGTTCCAGGCCCATTCTCGCGACGTCTCGAGTTGCCAAATCGTGGCTTCGAGTTGCTGCTTGAGCAGTTGAGCGTCAACTTGCCGATCGCGCGACAGCTTCGCGGTCGGGATTCTCGCCAGCCGCTCAAGATAGCCACGGCAGAAGGCCGCTTCGCGTTGGCGCGCTTCCGGGCTGATCTCATCGACCTGATGGTCGAAGCGGTGATCGCCCAACTGCGTCGCCGAAACCGGGTGCAAGATCGGAAATTCGTCGATGTACTGTTTGGCAAGGGTATCGAAGGCGTCGTTCACGTTGGCGTCGGCGGCAAAGAGTGGCGTGGTGAGAAACAAGACGATCGCGGCGGAAAGGATTTTTGTTGTCATGCGGTTTATGATACTCGTCTGTCACTTGGCGGCAAGCGAAGGGGTCGTGCCAACCAAGGGCAATCCGGCTGGATGGCCGCATTGCGACAGGGTAGAATCTATGGTGGTCTTTTCCGTCTAACCACAGGTGGCCAACGAATGTCGCCGCTCCCGCAAAACGCACCCAACGCCGTGAACGCCGACAATGTCGCCGCCATCGCGTCGCTCACGATTCCGCATGATCTCGTGGCGGTCGTGCGCCACTTCACAACCACGGCCGATGCGTTGGGGGCGACCCGGCCTTCAGCGGATCAAATAACGACGATGATCCAACAAGTGGCTCTTTTGACGAGGCAATTGTTTCCGGGCAAATTGGTGATTGAGACGGCGGTCGATCCGGAAACTCGCGATGACGTTTGCTTTGCTTTCCAGGTTGAATCCCGCGGAACCGCGGAGGAGATTGCCGCGCTAGATAGACAGTGGCATCTTGGTCTGCTGCCGATCACGCCAGGGTGGCCGGGGCTTTTCTGCTTAATGATCGACGCGCGCTAATGAGTCCCAACGACTTCGTCAGCCTTGCCGTCAAGCTTTCCAATAGCGCGCATGAGGCCGAACTTCGAACCGCCGTGAGCCGGGCATATTACGGAGCTTTTCATTCCGCTCGAGATTTACTTGAAGATTGCGGAATCAGTTTTCCTCCCAAAGAGCTTTTGGGCGCCGACGTTCATCGCAAGATCCGATTCTGTCTCGAAAGCGCCGACAACGGCGATGCC
>DASVGM010000815.1:0-12692 GCA_036379555.1 Pirellulales bacterium
CGGTGCATCATTTGAACTAAGGCAGCGTTTGCGTGAGGCGCAGCCCGGCGTACGGCGGGGCGAATTCCGGCGGCAAACCGGCGCGGCTGGCGGAACGCGCCAGGGCGGCCCCGCTCAAAAAAGAACCGCTGCGAACGGCGCGGCAATTGGCGTTGGCGACACCCACGGGGTCGATGCCGGCGCCGCCGGGTATAAAGCCCAACCAATCATGGCACCACTCGGCGCCGTTGCCATGCATCGAAACCAGACCGCGGCCCGTCGGCTTCAAGGGCATCGTCGGATGCAGGTTGCCGTCTGAATTACCTTGGAACCAGCCGTAGGCGTTGGCCACCGTCAGGTCGCTGCCAAAGCTGAAGGCCGTCACCGTGCCCGCGCGACAGGCGTATTCCCACTCCGCCTCGGTCGGCAAGCGAAAGCCGCGGCGATCGGGACGAAACGGCCACTGCCGGTCGGCCGGGTAGCCGTGCGCATCAAGCTTGAGCGTGGCCGGATCGGCATAGCATTGGTCGCTTTCGCTCATGCCGCACTGCGCCGTCAGCCAGCGACAAAACAGCACCGCGTCGTACCACGTTAGCCCGACGGCCGGATGTTTTTCCGTCGGCGCCGTGAGATTGACCTGAGCCAGCCACTGCTCGACCGCGTCGGCGCCCCGAGTGTCTTGCAAGAAGCGAACGTACAAAGCCCGGCAGACGGGCCGATCCGCGAGCGCGAAGGGCCGCGTCAACTTGACGCGATGCTGCGATTCTTGCACTTGGCGATCGCGTTCGGTGGCCGGCGAACCCATCAAGAACTCGCCCGCCGGAAAGTTGACCATGCCGATCGACAGGCACGGCCGCGCCGGTTGGGCGACTTGCAACACAAACCATTGCCGTGCGGGGTCATAGTCAGCGGCCCGCGGCGTCGCGTCAAACCGCTGCACGCCATCGGCCCGCCGCCAGGTACGCAGCAACCAGCCGCTGGCGGCGTGAATGGCTGAACTGCAGTCGGTGCGATAGCAGGTGTCCAGCCGGCCGACGACCTCGGTTCGCAGCGGTTCATCGATTTCTTCCAGGGGATACTCCCCCAGCGACAGCAATAAGGCAACGCGCACTCGTTCTTCGCCGGCCATCGTCCAGTGCGCGAGGAGTTGGCTCAGCGGCACGCCCCGTTGCCGAACGCCCGCGACAAACTGCGTTTGCCCTTCAGGATCGTCAGCCGGAGTCAAAAGCAACGGCAAGATCGACTCGTTGTTGAGTCGCATGAGCGCGATCGCGGCGGCGGCACGGCGACGACCGAGAGAGACGCGCTCGGCTTCCGTCATGCCGTTCGGCTTTGGTTGTAAGTTCACGATCTGCCGCAGATGATTCAACACGGCGTTTCGATCGGCCGCCAGCAGCGCCGGCCAAAGGTCGAGAAACTGCTCGGCGCCGGCATTACTGACCGCCGTAGCCAGAAGTTGCGGGTGGCTCACGGCCCAGTCCGCCAAGGCGGCGGTCGCGGCGGCCCGCACTTCGCCGGGTTGCGACACATCGCAAAACAGCCGATGCACGTCGCCGAGCAAGCGCGGCGCAATGGCGGCGAGTGCCGCCCGCAAGGCGTGTTGTCTTTCTAGGCCGTGCGTAAGCATGGCGTGCGCCAAAAAGGCGGCGTCGTCGGGGGTCCAATTCGCACTCTCCGGCGCATAGGCCGCCAGTGCTAGGCCGGCGCGAGATCGCGCCGCCGCGGCGGCCTTGCCGTCGTGCAATGTCCGCCAGAGCCGATCCTCAAACTGCGCAACGTGCGGACGCAAGCGGTCTCGCAGTACGGCAAAATCGCCATCGGCACAGGTGAGCAGCGATTCCACCAACTCGGGTAACAAGCTCGGGTCATCGTCGATGAGGGCCAGATTCAATCGCATTCGTTCATGCGGCGCCAGGTCGTCGCGCGCCAACTTGGCGCGCAACCGCGGAGCGATTTCGGCATGGAACGGGCGTAGATCGTCCAGAATCATGCCGATTGCCGGCGCTTCGGCGTTCGAGAGCAGTTCGACCTGCGTGAGCAGACGCTGCTGCCGCGCCTGTTTCGTTTGCACGCGCGCCCGGTTCACCAGCAGCGTGGCCGCCGAGGCGACGATGGTCGTCAGCAGCAGCGTGGCGCCCGCCGCCAGGGCCAGCGTGCGATGCTTGCGCAGCCACCTCGTGCCGCGCTCGACGCAGCCTTCGCGATAGGCTGATACGGGAGCGTCGCCGAGCCACTTTTCGATGTCTTCAGCCAGTGCCCGCGCGGTGGCGTAGCGGTCGCCGGCGTCGAGGGCCATCGCTTTCTGGCAAATGGCCTCCAGCGTTCGCGGCACGTCGGGCCGCACCTCACGCGGCGGTGGAAAAATGCCCATGATGACCAGCCCCCGCACGATCAAAAAGTCGTCGCCGATAAAGGGCGGGCGGCCGGTGAGAATGGTGTAGAGTGTCGCGCCCAGGCTGTAGACATCGCTGGCCGGGCCATGCAAATCAATCGCGCCGACGGCTTGTTCGGGACTCATGTAGGCGGGCGTGCCCAGTGCGCTGCCGATGCGCGTGGCCGGTGTGTCGCCGGCGGCCGGCGGCGCGAAAACACTCTGCGCGCAACCGCCGCTTTCGGCCGATTGCGAAGCGGTCTTGGCCAGCCCCCAATCGACGACGAGCGTTTCGCCGTAGGGGCCGAGCATGATGTTCGATGGTTTCAGATCACGGTGCAACACGCCCCGGCTGTGGGCATAGCCGATGGCGTCGCAAACATCGATGAACCGCCGCAGCAGCTTGCGCAACTCCAGCTCGTGCTGGTCGTCATCGCTCGATTCGTCGTGATAGCGGCGGACGGCCTCTTCCAGGCTTTCGCCGCGAATCAGCCGCATGGCGTAATAGAGCCGGCCGTCGGGCCATTGGCCCAGACCATAAACCGGCACCACTCCCGGATGTTCCAGCCCGCCGGTCACTTCGGCTTCGAGCAAAAAGCGGGCGCGACTTTCCGGTTGGTCGGCCAAGCGCGGATGAATTTCCTTCAAGGCCACCTGGCGGTGCAGTTCCTTATCAACCGCCACTGAAACCTGTCCCAACCCGCCGGAGGCATGCGGCCGCAAAACTTCAAACCGCGAGGCGTTGCTTGGCGCGGATTGCGCGGAATTTGCCGTTGACGCGGGTGGCATGGTCGCCACCCCCTGGACCGTCACGGGCGGCGTTGTAGCGTATTGTGAGTTTAGAGTTTGCGACATGGCGAAATAGCGAAGAAAGCAAACCGGCGCCGGTGCCTTGTCCACGCTAGGTTTTCCGGCGCCGCGAAGCGGTCGTCGTGTAGGATGGGCTTCCTAGCCCGTCACCAATCGAACGTGACGGGCCAGGAGGCCCATCCTCCAATCGCGTCGAACCCCACTATTAAGCCTGGACAAGGCACTAGGCTTTGCAAACATAGCACGACTTTCAGGGCGTTTCGCCGCGGGGCGCGCGTCTGCGATGTGGCTGCAATCAAACTAGATCAAACGATCAACGCGGCAATTGGCCTTGGGAAGGTGTAGTTGACCCTGTATAGTTGCCGGGCCAGTTCCCCTTTTTCCCTCCTTCGGGGCTTTTCTTGCGCCGCACGATGCTGTCGCGCCTCATAAAACCGCACTGGATCGGCGCGCTCGGTTTGATCGCGTTCTGCCTGGCCGGCTGCGCGTCGGAAGGTGGCAAGTGGTATGATCCCCTGCGACTTTGGGCAAGAAAGGAAAGCGACGGGCCAAAGATCAAAGTCGTCACCAACGCGGATCGCATCAAAATGCTGCGTAATCTGGCCAAACAAGCGCGCACCCTGCCGCCCGCTGAGCAAGAGCGCGCCACGGACGAGCTTTGCCGGGGATTGCCCAAAGAGCAAGATATTCTGATGCGCTGTCAGATTCTGCGCACTTTGGCCATGTTTCCCAACCCTCGCGCCGAGGCCATGCTTTCAGCCGGCCTGCGTGACGCCGACCAGGACGTGCGCATCGCCTGCTGCGATGCCTGGGCGTTACGCGGGGGCAAAGAGGCCAATCGCGTTCTCTGCGAACTCTTGACCGGCGATACGGACAACGACGTTCGCTTGGCGGCCGCCCGCGGTCTGGGTAAGCTGAAAGACCCACAATCGCTGCCCGCCTTGTCCCTGGCCCTAGACGACGCCAACGCGGCCATCCAATTTCGGGCCATTCAAGCGCTCAAGGCGATCACGGGCAAAAACTTTAAGACGGTTCCCGAGTGGCGCGAATACGTTCATAGCGAACACAAGGAGTCGCCATCGGTCGCCGATCGTTTACGCGAGCTTTTTTGAACTCGGCAGGTCAGACTTAATCGGCTGTTACTGCGCGTCAAGATCACGAATCAAACGGCTGCGAAAAGTCACGGCCGCGGCGTCGACGCCCAGAGCCTCAACGAGAACCTCGACGAGTTGCTCCCATACTTTTGCGCAATGCTCGTCCAACGCAACGTCGGCCGCGCGGCAAATCTCCGCGTAGTTCGCTGACAGCACGCCGCGGCAGAGATCCTTCACCGTTCGCATTCGCGCGGGGAAGGAGGTTCGCCAAGGCGCCAGAAAAGTCAGCATCTTAAGGTAGGTTTCGCCCACCATCCAAACGCCAAACAATCCCAAAATGGGCAGAAACCATTTGAACCCGACCATCCGCCAAAGCTGGCGTTGTTCGAGCAGCACAACAGCCGCGGCAAGCAAAAAGCCGCCGGCACGCACGTATCCGGGGTAGTTGAGATCGCCAACCTTATACGGGCATGCGTCGCGCAACGCCTGCCATGTCGTACGCCGCGCGTCGCGCGGGAATAATGTTTTCAGCGGCAGGCCGAGCTCGATTCGCTCGGGCGGCGTCTCCGTCGCGCGACTCAAAGCCGCGTTCATTTCGCACCAGAGAAACTGGTTCAACCTGAAGCTGTGCCGCCCGCTGTCGCGCAACTGTAGCTTGCGGAGAATAAACTCGTATAGGTCCCCGATCAGAATGTCTTGATTCCGTAACAGACCAAGGAACTCGTCGTTGCCGATGTCAATGTGAAACGTCTTTTCCAGACGGAATCGGACGTCAAGTAGATCGAGGCCCATCGCGGTGGCGAATCGAGGCGAATTGGTTGAAGCTGACTGAGGCCGTCGCCCCACAGCGATCGTTCTCTCATTTTGACCCGCGCGCAGTATATCTTACGGTTCATACCGCCGGCCACTCCACCACGGCCTTGGACTGAGCTACAATCGATGCGGTCGTCCGCTACTCCCAACCCCCGGAGCCATCGCCATGTTCACACGCCGCACGCTTGCTTTCGGTATCGCCTTGTTGTTGGCTTTTGCGACTTCAAACCGCACGGCCAGAGCCACCCGGCCGGGAACGGCGCCGGCCAAACCAGCGGCCGCTTTTGCGCCCGATCCGGCGTCGGTTGTTCGTAGCGGACCAGCCTACCGCTATCCACAAGCGGGCTGGATTGTCTTGCACGTGGAGGGCGCGCCCTACGAACGCGGCTATCAGCACGGGCAATTGATGGCGGCCGAGATTGTCGACTACATGCGAACGCTGGCCGACATCAAAAGCGAAGAAGGCCCCATCGATGCCTGGCGCGATATGCGGATGCTCGTCAACGCCCTCTTCCTCCGCCGCTATGACGCTGAATACCTGGAAGAAATGAAAGGCATCGCCGACGGCGCGGCCGCGGCCGGAGCCGCGTTTCATGGACGCAAGCTCGATCTGGTTGATATTGTGGCCGTGAATTCCGCGATCGAAGTCGAGTTCTTGCAAGCCGGACTCGACGCCAACCCCACCGGCCTCGAAGGCAAAGCGTTTCGCGAGCCGCCCGACGCGCATGGTTCCGATGAGGCCGACGACGACCATTGCAGCGCCTTCGCGGCGGTCGGCCCGGCCACTGCCGACGGCGGCATCGTCTTTGGCCACATCACCATGTTCAAGCTTCCCTTCGTGCGGCATTACAATGTTTGGCTCGACGTGAAGCCGAGCGAAGGACATCGCGTGGTCATGCAAGGTTATCCCGGCGCCATCATGAGCGGACTGGACTTTTACATGAACGACGCCGGGCTGCTGGTCGCCGAGACCACCATCAAGCAAACCACGTTCGATACCGCCGGTCAAACGGTGGCTTCGCGCATCCGCCGCGCCTTGCAATACGCCGATTCGATCGACCGGGCGGTTGAAATCCTGTCGACATCAAACAATGGTCTTTATACCAACGAGTGGCTGTTGGCCGACATCAAAACCAACGAGATTGCCATGTTTGAGTTGGGCACGCGGCAAACGCGACTCTGGCGCAGCAGCAAGGACCAATGGCCCGGCGGCACGAAGGGTTTTTATTGGGGCTGCAATAATGCCAAGTCGCCGGCGGTGCGCGGCGAGACCGTGGCCAGCTTGAACGACAAGCCCGCCAATCTCGTACTGCGGCCGAGCGACCGCGACCTTTGTTGGCTGAAGCTATTCGACAAGCGCAGAGGCAAAATCGACGTGAACTTCGGCTTTGAGGCTTTCACTACCCCGCCCTTGGCCGCGTTTCCCTCGTGCGACGCCAAGTTCACGACCACGGCGTTGGCCAAGGAGCTGAAGAGTTGGGCATTGTACGGGCCGCCGCTGGGCCATACGTGGGAGCCGACGATCGAAGAACTGCGCCGCTACAAACACATCGAGCCGCTGGTTTCCAACGATTGGGCCTTGATCGGCGTTGATGCCCCGCCTTCCCAAGCGCCGTCAGCCGTGGCGGTTGATCTCAAGCCTTTTCCGGCGGCTGAGCACAAGCCTTTTGAGCGTGCCAACCCGGTCTATCCCCCGGCTTGGCATGGCACACTCTTGCCCGCCTCCGACGCCGATGCTTGGCTGGCGGCGGCGTTTGCCGATTACGAGCGAATTGTCGCCTGCGAGAAGGCGCTCGATTATCAAGCCAAGCATGCCAAGGCGGGCCACGACGATTTCAACCGCCACGTCCAAGAGCGACTGGAACTCGACCTGTTCGCGCCGCGTTCGCGCTGGCTGACCGCGGTGCGCCGCGCGGGCCGCGATGCTTCCCTGGCGGGCACCGCCTTTGATTGGCGCCACAACGAGTGGTACGACATCGCCGCCGGCAAGGGCGTGCTTTTGCTCGCGGCGTTGCGCGGCGAAATGGGCGACGAGCCGTTTTTCAGCCTGATGGACGACTTTGGCCGCGCCAACGCCGGCCAACCAACAGCGACGGCTCAGTTTCGGGCCGCCGCCGAGAAAGCCGCGGGCCGTTCCTTGAGCGACTTCTTCGATCGTTGGCTGACCGGCGACGACTTGCCCGTGGCGCGTGGCGGCCACTTCTGGGCCATCGAATCCTACGAAGCCGAACTGGACCAGACGCTGATTGTCTACGGCACCAAACAAGACGTGTGTCTTGAGCGCGAGGCGGCGGACCTGCTCAAAAACAAGATCGCTCGCCGTTGGAGCAACAAGCGAGTGCCGATGGTGGCCGACAATGAAGTCACTGATGAGCAATTGAAAAACAATCACCTCGTGCTCGTCGGCAGGCCGGAAACCAACAGCGTCACTGCGAGATGTATTGAGTCGCTGCCCGTGCGGTTTGGCGCCGCCTCATTTGAATTCCGCGGCGAAACCTATGCGCACTCCGGCAGCGCGGTTGTTTGTGCGGGCGAAAGCCCGTTCAACACACGGCGCGAGGTTGTGGTGTACGCGGGCCTGAGCGCCGAGGCGACGCGCCGGGCGATTATGCAGCCCGAAGGTCGCTATCGGCCGGCAACGGAGATATGGTTGTTCCCCGCGCGTCGTCAGCCGCGCTGCCTCTGCCTACCGCACACTGGCGGCCGGGCGAGCGGCTGACCGCGGGCGTGGCTTCGGAGTCGGACTTTGCTTGCCGGTTCGCTCATCGTTGTCCGGCGCCAATAGCGATCCTTGGGGCACATGCCGCAATGTTTCCGTCCCGTTTTTCACGTCCTCGCCGTTTTGCACGGTATTCGTGAGATAGTTTTCGACCCGCGCTTCGTCTTGCAGCCTGGTGTAATACTGGGCCATCGCCACGCGCATCTTTTTGTCGCGAATGTCTTCGTACATCAGCTTTTCAACCTCGGTGTACTTGACATGCACCGGCTTGGTACGCCCCTCGCAAAAGAGAATCACCCATTTGTCGCCCACCTGCACGATGCCCGATACCTCGCCCTTCTTCAGCGAGAACGCCTCTTGTTCGAGCAGCGGTTCGCTGCCGTAGCGTTGAATCGGCGGCACTTCGCCCTCGTTGGCCTTGCCGCCCGGCTCGATGGTGTAAAGCCGGGCCAACTCGGCAAAATGCTCGACGGTCGGTTTCTTTCGGGCGCTATCCCAGATTTTCTGAGCGTCGCGCTGATTGGCCAACACAATCGCCCGGCACCGCACGCGCGGGCCATAATTGGCATCGAAGCTTTTTTTCAGGTCTTCTTCAGAAACGTCGATTTCCTCGCCGGCCAATTTACGCAAACCCACCGACGGCCAAACCACGTCGTCGCGGTACATATCGAGCGACAGCTTCTGGTTTTCCACCACGTCTTTCAGCCAGGCTTCCACGTCGGGCTTGTCGTCTTTGGTCGTTCTGCCCATTGTCACGGCGGCACGGGCGATCTCCGCCTGCATGTCGGCCTCGGTGATTTGAATCTTGCGGCGCTTCAACGCCTGCTCCAGCAGGTGCCGGCTGATCAGTCCCTCCAACATTTCCATGCCGTGCCGGTCGATGGACTCTTCAGCCACCTCGCGCACGGTGATCGTGTCGCCGTTGACGATGGCGGCCACTCCCGGCTGCGCCTTGCTCTTTTGGGGGTCGTTCATGATGTTTTCGATCTCGGCGTTGTCTTGCAACGCCTTGAAGATGCTGTCGGCCGCCAGCCGCAGCTTTTTATCGCGGATGCTTTCGATCAGCACTTTCTCCACTTTCTTGCGATCGACCTTTTGCGGCGCCAAGTGAGTCTCACACTTGAGAATCACAAACTGATCGCCAACCTGAATGACTTCCGAGATTTCATCAGGTTGCAGGGCAAACGCCACGCGCTCGATGTTTGGATCGCCCTGATGATGATGGATCGGCTGAATCAACCCCTTGGCGCTGGCGCTGACCGTGTCGATGGAATACTGCTTGGCCAGATTGCCGAAATCTTCGGGATTGGCCAGCGCCAAACGCCTGGTTTTTTCGGCTTCGGCGGCTGTGGGGCAGGCGATCAGCCGTGTCTGCACCGCTTCGCCATAAAGCATGTCGAACGCCTCATCGAAATCTTTCTGCGTGACCTTCAAACGGTCGCTGGCCAGTTTTCGCAGGGCCACCGTCGGCCAGATGATCTCTCGGGCGTACTGTTCTGGCGTAATGCGCCGTTCTTCGCGCAGCATGGTCAAAAGCTGATCGGTGGGCATGCTGAAGCGCCGCGCCATGCGATCCATTTCTTCTTTCACCTCGCCGTGCGTGACGGCGATATTGCGCCGCTCGCATTCCGAAGCGATCAGACGCTTGTTGATCATGCTTTCCAGCACGTCTTTGCCAAAATGCCGCAGGCATTGCCGGGCCAGTTCGGGCCGTTCGATTTTTTCGCCGTTCACCGACGCCAGCACCAGCAACTGCTGCGGCGCGATAATCGCGTCGGCCGTGGCCTGTTCGGCGGCCGGTTTGGTGTGCGTCTTGGTGGTTTTCGCTTTCGACTTGGCGTCGGCCTCGGACGAACGCTTCGTTGGATGAAGCAACGGGAAACCGGCATTTGCCGAGGGAGTTTCCCAGGCTTGCCGAACCGCGAGGCTCGTGGCGACACAGGCCGCCACGCCGGCCGCGGAAAGAAGGGTGACGCGAAGATGACGACGTTTCGCCGGTGATGCGGAATGATATTGAGACATTCGTGCGGTTTCTCCCTAAACCGAGTGGGCCATCGAACTTCCATGTTCTCGCCCGGCCGTTAGAGGCCGTTGGGGCGGGGAGTATAGGCGGCGCGGCGGCGAGCGTCAAGGCGAGACAAATCGTTCGCGCACCCATGCTTGAAACGTGCGAATCCAGGCGCTTTCGTCGGCGGCCAGCTCAAAATCGAGAAACGGCTCCAGGTCTTTCACACGCAACATCGGCAAATTGAGGCTGAACTCGCGTGCGACGTATTTTCCGTCCGCCGCCAGGGAGTAAGCGACAAGCCCATTTTTACGCCACCGCCAAATTTCAGGCACGCCCAGTGCCGCGTAAATCGGCAGCTTCGACACGATACTGCGGCTAACCTCGGTCTCGATGACCAGATCAGGCGGAGGATCGACGGCAAGATCGACGTTCAAACGGCCTTTGACGCGCTGATGATTGAGAAGGTAATAGCATTCGTCCGCTTCGCATCCTTTGCCCATTTCGCGTCGTTTCCATGTGTTCGACCGCAGGCTGCGCAGCGGAATGGCAAGCTCCGCGGTGAACGCTTCCACCAGCCGCGCGATCAATTTCGTAACGCTTTCGTGACTGGGCGAATGCCCGCAAGCACGATGCGGCGTTCGCCGCTCAGCCGGACTTTTTCGACGGTTGCCATGTGAAAACGTCTCCACGGAATGTGATACTGCCATTGTACGGCCACGGCGCCGGTCACGCCACCGCCGGCTTCGTCCCGCGAGGGCAGTAGATTCTTTGCCAAAAGATGCCTAAAATGCCGCGATTCCACTAATACGATCGCGCCGAAAGGATATTGCCGTGCGTTGGAGCCAGACGCTCATTCCCACCATGAAAGAAACGCCCGAAGGGGCCGAGATTCCCAGCCACGTGCTGATGCTGCGCGCCGGGCTGGCCAGCCAGTTGATGGCGGGCGCCTATACCTATTTGCCGCTCGGCTTGCGGGCCTTGCGCAAGGCCGAACGCATCGTGCGCGAAGAAATGGACCGGGCCGGCGCCATCGAACTGCACATGCCGGCGCTCACGCCGATTCAACTCTGGCAGCGCACCGGTCGCGTCGATGCCTTTGGCAACGTGCTGATTCAGTTTCAAGTCAAACGGCAAAACCGCCAGGTTCATCTGGCCCTGGGACCGACGCATGAGGAAGTCGTCACCGATCTGGTGGCCAGGTATGTTTCCAGCTATCGCCAACTGCCGCTCACGCTCTATCAGATTCAGACGAAATTTCGCAACGAGGAGCGGCCGCGGTTCGGCGTGTTGCGCACCAGCGAATTCCTGATGAAAGACGCCTACAGCTTCGATACCTCGCTGGACGGGCTGAACACGAGCTACGACAAGATGTATCGCGCCTATTGCCGCATTTTCGATCGCTGCGGGCTTGATTACCTGGCCGTCGAAGCCGAAAGCGGCCCCATCGGCGGCGACGCCAGCCATGAGTTCATGGTGCTGGCCGACAATGGCGAAGACAGTGTGGTGCATTGTGCCGGCTGCGGCTATGCCGCCAACCTGGAGCGCGCCGAAGTCGGCCCGCGCGGCCAATCTGCCGGCGCCGCGGCTAACGCCGCGCTGACCAAGGTCGATACGCCGCGCGCCGGCAGCATTGAAGCCGTCAGCAAAATGCTGGGCTGCCGGCCGAGCGAAATGATCAAAACACTCATCTATTCCGCCGACGAAAATCCCGTCGCCGTGCTGCTCCGCGGCGACCATGAGGCCAACGAGGGCAAGATTCGCCGGGCGTTGGGCGCGGCGAAGGTCGAACTGGCCGCGCCGGAAGTGATTGCCCAGGCCACCGGGGCGCCGGTCGGCTTCGCCGGCCCGGTGGGACTGAAGATTCCGATTTGGGCCGATCATGACGTGACCGACATGACGGCGGCGGTCGTCGGCGCCAACGCGGACGACGCCCATTTCACCGGCGCCGTGCGCGGACGAGATTTTGAGGTCGGCCAGTTCGCCGATTTACGCAACGCCGGCGACGGCGATCCGTGCCCACGGTGCGGCGGCGCGTTAGCGCTGCGGCACGCCATCGAAGTGGGGCATGTGTTCAAGCTGGGCACCAAATACTCCGAAGCCCTTTCAGCTCGGTTTTTGGATGAAAAAGAGCAACTTCACCCGGCCATCATGGGCTGCTACGGCATTGGCGTGAACCGCATCATCGCGGCGCTCATTGAGACCAAGCACGACGAGAACGGCGTCGTCTGGCCGATGTCGCTGGCGCCTTATGAGGTGCTGCTGGCGCCGCTCAACGTCAACCAACAAGACGTGATGGGCGCCGCCAATCAGCTTTACGACGAATTGACGCGGGCCGGCGTGGAGGTGTTGATGGACGACCGCGACCAACGGCCGGGCGTCAAGTTTAAGGACGCCGATCTGATTGGCGTTCCTTTGCGCGTGGTCGTCGGCGGCCGGAGTCTTAAAGACGGCCAGTTGGAACTGAAATGGCGTTGGAAAGGCGAGGCCGAAACCATTCCGCTGGCCGGCGCCGCGGCGGCCATCGCCGCGTTGGTACAGGCTGAACGGGATCTGGCTCATGCCACGACGCGCGACCAATGATGCCTCGCCTTCCGCCAACCGTGGACCGAGGTGCCGGTATTTCAAGAATCAGTTAAGTCCAGCCACCACCGGCATTCGGGCATCGCGGAGTTCGGGCGAAACCGCGCAAATAGCTCAATATCCATCAGCGCTTTGACGACGTCTGTGGCCTCAGTCACCAAAGACCAGGATTTGAGCAATTCAGGTGAGGAAACCACCTTGAGCCTTGCCCGTTGCGCGACGGTGATGGCTTCTTTGTCGTCGGTCGCGACGAGCCACCCCCGGCTCTCGGCCAGCGCCAGACACATTGCTTCGCCATCGGAGCCAAACCGCGCCGCG
>DASVGM010000816.1:0-4477 GCA_036379555.1 Pirellulales bacterium
CGGTCGATCACCGATCTCTCGCCACGCCTAAACTCATTTCTCGACACGGCGGCCGTGTTGGCCAACCTCGACCTGCACATCTGCTGCGATACATCCTTGGCGCATTTGGCCGGCGCTTTAGGCGTGCCGGTCTGGGTGGCGCTGCCCTTCGCGCCCGACTGGCGCTGGCTGCTCGATCGCGAAGATAGTCCCTGGTATCCGACCATGCGGCTCTTTCGCCAGCGGCGCGAAGGCGATTGGAGCGACGTCTTTGAACGCATCGCCGCCGCCGCGCGCCAGCTCGCCGACGAGCGCGCGTCGCGCTATACCATGCGCGGCCCGAAATGAGGCTTCCTTTTGGAGTGCGGCGATTCATCGCCGCTTTTCCCCGTCGCGGAGCGACCTTTACTTTTCGACCAAGACGGATCGTGGCGGCGGCGCACGCTGCGTAGCGGAATTCGTGAGACTTCTGGTCGGCGTAGCGGAACTCGTGAGAGTTCCGGCCACAACAGCGCCTTTGTGTTCGCGTTCAATCGCATCGCAACGCGGGCGGATGCCCGCCGACCCCAACGGGGTCGCATTCGATAGCCCAGGGTGCAGCGCAGCGGAACCCTGGGTTCGCACGCCGCGTTTGACCGGTCAGCCCTGAAAGGGCGTCATTCCCCGCGTATCGATCGGCGCTGCCGCGCCGTTTGTCAAATGATTTTCCGTGAAAGATTCCTCAAAGAAATGCCTTGCAATCTCGCGCGGCTGTGCTAGATTCGGCCGTTATAAGACCGTGATCGTCGTCCGCGTCCCGCGGACGAAGTTATAGGACAGGAACCAGATCGTGCGGTGGTCCATGCGTGTCTCACAAAGACCCGAAGCCTTGAGCGGAAAGAGTACCCTCCGCGTGGTCGCTTTCTGTCGGTCGCTTTCTGTCGGTCGCTTTCTACGACAAGCGCGCACGCGTGCGCGCTTACAACTTGTCTCGCCACTCAGAGCCTATCAGAAAACTCGGCTTTCGTCGCGGCAGCGTATCGTGGGGCGGCTCGCCGAGCCGTCCTTCGCTTCCAGACGGGCCGGCGGCCCGCCCCACGGCGAGTTTTCGGACAGTCTTTCAGACAGTCTAGCGCGCATTGCGCAGGGGCGCGTAGCCGACTTCGTGAGAAGTCAGCCCGTGACCGTGGTTTACCGCCAGAATTCTTACGAATCCCGCTACACACGCTGTCACGCGTTCTCCGCGGTCGGTGCGCGATACGGTCTAGCGCGCACGCCTGCGCGCTTTCGCCTGCGCCGGCGCCATTCGGTCCCGCCCGTATGATTCCAAAACACAAGGGGATAGCTTTCGATGATCGCCACGGTTGACAGACCCTGTTCCACCGCCGTTCTGACGACACGAGATGATCGCGGCAGTGCTGATCGCGACAGAGATGAGCGCAATCAGCGCCAGGAGGTACGGCTCGACACGCCTGACGCCGCTTGGAGCCGCGCGGAACTTGAAGACCGCGCCGACTGGGAAATCGGCAAGCTCAAAAGACGCAAAGGCTGCGCCGCCACGTACTGGTGGCTCGGTAATATCCTCTCGCTGGTACGCGCCGAACTGGAACAACGCGGCGAGTGGACCGCCTGGCGCCGCGCGCACGGCGTCGATCGTACCCTGGCCCAACGCGCGCGGTTCTTCGTCCGCGCGTTCGCCTCGCCCCACGAACTGGACGGGCTGCCAATCCACAAGGCCGACCGCCTGGCGCGCCAGCGCCTGGGGTTGCCCGCGGCGTCCACTGAGGAAGGCCAGCGCATCCGCCGCCGATTGCGGCAGCTCGCCAAGAAGACTCTTCCCGACAGCCTGCGCGATCTGGCCGCCATGCATGACACACGGACCTTGGCGCCTTTGGTCGAGGACATCGGCGAGCTGTTTGGCCAACTGTATGACGCGGTCTGCGGCGCGTCGCTGGAGGATGAATCTCGAAAGCCGCATGCGGATCCGTAGGGTGGGCATTGCCCACCATGACTTCTTAGAACGCCACTGGAGGATGGGCTTCCTAGCCCGTCACCTTAAATCGTGACGGGCCAGGAGGCCCATCCTCCCAGAAAGGAATGTATTCATGAGCAATGGCATGTCACGTCGGAGTTGGTTTGGCGGCTTCGCGGCCGCGGCGCTGGCGCCCCTGGCCGGTAAGCTCGCCATCGCGCGCGGCTGGCGGCGAGCGGGCGAACGGCCTGAAGCGGCGGCCACGGCGAACAGCGACCGTCAAGGCCTTACGACGGTTTATACGTACGATAGTGACGGCAGGTTGATCGGTGTTATTGAACCTGTCGGGGTTGAAGTCATGTCGTATACCTACCATAGTCCATAACCACAGCCCTCACCTCGTTGGGGAAGAGACAAGACGGGAAGATACGGAACGCTAATCAACACTGATTCACGCTAATCACGCCACGGACTTCCTCTCCGCCATTAGCGAAGATGAGCGAGGATTAGCGTTCCTCGTGTCCGTCATGATGCTCGTAGCGCACACCCTTATGCACAGGAGATTTCAAAATGTGGTTCGGTCGTCATTCCAAACGAGAACAAACGCCGAAAACGACGCGGCGGCGATCACCAAGCAAGAAACGCGCGCTGCGAATCGAAGCCTGCGAGCCGCGCTTGCTGCTCACGCATAGCGCGCCGCAGCTCAACTCGGCGCTTGTCGCCACGTTCAGCCCCATCTACGAAAACCAGTCCCTCACCAGCAACGGCGGCGAAGCCATTGACGCCCTGTTGGCCAGCGGCGGGCCGATGATGACCGACCCCGCCAACCTGCCGCTGGGATACGATTTCGCCTTCTTCGACACGCCCGACGGCGGAAAAGAAGGCATCGCCGTCACCGGATTGACCGGAACCGCCGACGGCGCCTGGGAGTATTCCACCAACGGCGGATCGAGTTGGTCGCTTTTCGCCGCCGATGTGTCGCCGACCACCGCCGTGCTGCTTTCCGGCGACTCAGGCAACAGTACCGATAACCTGATTCGGTTTTTGCCCGACAACGGCTTTTCGGGCCAGGTGACCATCGAGTTTCGCGCGTGGGACCAGAGCGATGGCCAAGCGATCGGCGCGCAGGTCGATGTCAACACGATCGGCGGCGACGGCGCCTTCAGCGCGGCCGCGACGGCCGCCAAGTTGAGCGTCCAGCGCGACGTTTATGCCGTGCCGACGGTCACACTCAAAAACTACGTGATCGATTACACGAACGGGGGCAACGCCGCGGCGGCGAACGGGCTTTTGTCGGGCGACACCGATCCCAACGCCGCTTTCGACGGCGGCATGACGGCGCAGGTGGTCAGCGGCGACGGGCCGGCATTCGCCAGCAGCTTCACCCCTTATACGAACGGTAGTTTCAATTATACGCCAAACTCTTCGTTCGCCGGTTACGACCAGTTCACGTACAAGGCGGTGTCGGGGCCGGCCAGCAGCGCCGCCCAGACCGTGACGATTTACTCGCACGACGGGGCGATGGTGCAGAAGCTTTTCAAGGAGCTTCTCCAGCGTTCGGCGACCGCGAGCGACGTCGGCTACTGGGCGCCGCAACTGCAATCGGGGAGTCTGTCGATGCTGGCCTTCGGCGGCGACATCATCGAAAGCGCCGAACATTTGAACAAGGTCGTGACAGACATCTACGAGGCCTTGTTGGGACGCGCGCCGGACGCGAGCGACGAGAGCTACTGGGACCAACAATGGACGACTGCCGGCGGTCCATCTCCCATTTGGGTGGGTGTCGCCACCGCCACGGAATGCTTCAACTACGCGCAGACGAAGTACCCTTATAGCGACGCCAATTCCAATTGGGTGGCCTTGATGTATCAGGCGATTCTCAACCGGCCGGTCGATTCAACGGCGCTGAATGATTGGACGCACCAGCTTGATGCGGGCACTGCCACGATGACCGACGTGGTCAACGCCCTCTTGAAGAGCACGGAGTATTACGACGACATGGTGAACGACGGTTACCAATTGTACCTAAACCGGCTTCCGGACTCGTCAAGCCAGAGTTACTGGGCAAGCCAGCTTCAGGGCGGCATGACGCAATTGATTTTCCAGGAAACGCTGATTGGCGTTCCGGAATACACCAACAATCCGCCCGCCGCGACCGGCGGCGCGGCCGATCCTTGGACACCGTAGCCCGCCGGGCTTTTGAAACGTAGGGTGGGCATTGCCCACCGGATGAAAGATGAAGGATGAGGGATGAGGGAGCGATGGCGGCGACAACCCAGGATGGGCCTCCCGGCCCGTCCAGTGAATAACCTCAGGATGGGCACTGTCCCGCGCTAACGGAGTGTTTATGACGTAGCGAACCAATTTCGGCTCCGCCACCGCCGGGCTTGCCCCGGTGGAGCGCTGACTGACAGCTAGAAACGGCGCCTTACGGCGCCCCTTTCCCTTTTTTCGCACGAGCGTCCGCCGCCGCAGGCGGCGGATGCAACCCGAAAACGGGGCGCGTTCGGTGCCGTACATCTAGCCAGTCAATCATCGCTCGACGGG
>DASVGM010000817.1:0-2813 GCA_036379555.1 Pirellulales bacterium
GGGCGCCCAACGACGGGCTGTCTCGGCTACAAACTCAAGTTTTCGGATAGCCTCTTAGTCCGCCCAGATCCGCTCAAGTTGCAAGACAAAACCTGGCAACACGGGGTCGCCGCTGACCGTCTCTGGAGCTTTGAGCGGCCGCGGTTTCCTGTCGGGCCGATAAACTTCGACGCGGCGAGCCATCGGGTCGATTAGCCACCCCAACCGTACGCCAAGTTCGATGTACTCATGCATCTTAGCTCGCAATGGCTTGAGTGAATCCGTCTCGGACCTGATCTCGACCACAAAATCGGGCGCTATGGGAGGAAACTTTTTTCGTTGAGCGCGGGTGAGGGCGCGCCACCGGTCGCGGGCGACCCAGGCGGCGTCGGGCGAACGCAGGGGACCGCCAGGCAAGCGAAAGCCGGTCGACGAATCGAAGACCTCGCCCAGACGCGCGTGCTCGTTCCAGGCAACTAGCTGAAAATTGAGGCTGGCATTGGATCGTCCTGTCTCGCCGCCGGAGGGAGGCATAATGATCAGGTCTCCGTTACGTGTGCGCTCGATCCGCAAATCGCGATTGCGCTGGCAGAACTTAAAGAACTCGTCCTCGGTGAAGCGGTTCAGCGCCGATCCAAAATGGAGCACCAACGGCGAGCCGATTGAATCGCTAGTGACGGTGGCCATAATTTTCTTTCCAGCAGTCTTTATCTCAACGATAACCGCATCTGGTTCCGGCGGGAAGCCGTCGGCGGCGAAGACGCCGTGAGTCCATTCAGGTGGGTGCAGCCATCTTTTGATTTGCATTTTGTCCGCGCGGCAGCCAAGATATGCGAACAGCGACTGTTTGCTTCTTGATGAACCTGATTCCCGAGAGAACTCGACGCCATGAAACCTTGCTCGCGATTTGTCTGGGCCTGCGCCGCCGCGGCGCTGCTGGCCGCCCCCGCGTTGACTCAAGCCGAGGACGAAACCGGCTTCAAACCCCTTTTTAACGGCGCCAACCTCGATGGTTGGGACGGCGACGCCAACTTCTGGTCGGTGCGCGACGGCGCGATCACCGGACAAACCACCGCCGAAAACCCGGCCAAGGGCAATACGTTTATCATCTGGCGGCAGGGCGAAGTCGATGATTTTGAACTGCGGCTGTCGTATCGTATTGTCGGCCATAATTCCGGCGTTCAGTATCGCAGTGGCGATCTGGGCAATCATGTGGTCGGCGGCTATCAGGCCGATTTTGAAGCCGGCGATACCTACTCCGGCATTCTTTATGAAGAACGCGGCCGCGGCATTCTGGCCCAACGCGGTCAGAAAACGACCATCGGCGCCGACCATAAGCCGCAGGTCGCCGGTTCGCTGGGCGATTCCGCCGAAATACAAAAAGCCATCAAGAAAGAAGATTGGAACGATTACACGATCGTCGCCCACGGCAATCACCTGCAACATTTCATCAACGGCAAACAAACGGTCGACGTCACCGACGACGACCCGGAGCGGCGCAAGATGACCGGCATTCTCGCGCTGCAATTGCACGCCGGCCCGCCCATGACCGTGCAATTCAAAAACATCCGGCTCAAGCGGCTCAAGCTTGCGGATGATCGCAAAAAACTGGTGCTCGTCGCCGGGCACCCCAGCCACGGCAAAGGCGCGCACGAGTTCAATGCCGGCGTGACGCTCTTGCGGCATTGCCTCGACCACTTTCCGCAACAGCTTGTGCCGGCCGAATATCACAACGGCTGGCCAACCGATCCGACGGCCTTTGACAACGCCGACGCCGTGCTGCTGTACATGGACGGCGGTGGCGGGCATCCGCTGATTCAGCCCGAGCATCTGCGCCGCATGGCCGAGTTGATGCACCAAGGCGTGGGTCTGGCGTGCGCTCATTACGCCGTGGAGGTGCCGAAAGACAGCGGCGGCCCGGAATTGCTGGCGTGGATCGGCGGATACTACGAAACCGGGTTTTCCATCAACCCGCATTGGGACGCCGATTTCAAGGAGATTGAACCACACGCGGTGACGCGCGGCGTCAAGCCGTTCAAGATCAATGACGAATGGTATTTCAACATCCGCTTCCGCGAAGGGGCCGTCACGCCGATCTTGATGGCCACGCCGCCGGAGGAGGCGCGCCGCAACGACGCCTCGAAGGCGTTCGCGGGCCGCAAGGAGATTGTGGCCTGGACGACCGAGCGGCCCGATGGCGGCCGGGGTTTCGGCTTCACCGGCGGCCACTTTCATCAGAACTGGGGCCACGCCGATTTCCGCAAACTGGTGCTCAACGCGCTGTTTTGGGTCGCCAAGATCGAGGTGCCCGCAAGCGGCGTGCAATGCGATGTCAGCGAGGCGGAACTGGCCAAGAACCTCGATCCCAAGAAGTAACGCGGACGCGGGGCGAATGACGTTGTTTTCGCCTCGATGACGACAGGGAGTTTTTCAGATGGCCACAGTCGAACAACTGGCGACAGAACCCCGATTCACGCTGCGCGGCGTGCCGTGGGAAGTGTACGAGGCGCTGCGCGACATCGAAGCGAACTGGCATGTCAGGATGACCTACGATCGAGGAACGCTGGAAATGATGGTCAACTCGAACAGGCACGAAAACGTGAAAAGGCTGATCGGGCAACTGATCGAAGCATTCACCGCCGAGTTGAACATTCCGCGTCGCAGTTTCAGCGCCACCACCTGGAAACGGCGAGATATCGACAAAGGACTTGAAGCCGATGAGTGTTACTACATCCATAGCCACGAGCTTGTTTCAAGCCGCCCCGAAGTCGACCTTGCCGACGATCCTCCGCCCGACCTGGCGTTGGAGGTTATTTTCTCCCACGACGACGTGA
>DASVGM010000818.1:0-4087 GCA_036379555.1 Pirellulales bacterium
GTCGGTTTTTCCGCGGAAATCGTCACCGCTGGTCCTCACGATTCTGGGCGGATAGGATAATTGCTCTCCATTCATCGGCGAGGATCCTGTCATGCGAACCGTATTCATCACAGCGTTGTCAATGATTCTCTGCGCCGCTACGTCCCTCGGCGCCGAGGGCCCGCTGGTGTGGCCGCGATTTCGCGGGCCCAACGGTTCGGGCGTGGCCGACATGCAAAAACCGCCGGTCGAATTCGGCCCCGATAAAAACGTGAAATGGAAAGTGCCCGTGCCGCCGGGCATCTCGTCGCCCATCGTCGCCGGCGACCTGCTGGTGGTCACGGCATTCGACGGCGGCAAGCTCTTTACCATCGCCTATCGTCGCGCCGACGGCAGCGAAGCCTGGCGGGCCGAAGCGCCCGCGGAAAAAATCGAAACCTATCACCAGGTCGAAGGCAGCCCGGCAGCTTCCACGCCCGCCACCGATGGCCAGCGCATCGTTTCGTACTTCGGTTCGTGCGGGCTGTTTGCTTACGACCTGTCGGGCGGCGAGCTGTGGCGGTTCGAAATGCCCACGGTGGTGACGGGCGGCGATTTTGGCACGGGCGTCTCGCCGATTCTGGCCGACGGACTCGCCGTGCTCGTCCGAGATGAGATCAAAGATTCCAAAACCGCTTCGCGAATCGTCGCGCTCGACGCCGCCACCGGCAAACTTCAATGGGAACAGCAACGCACCTCGCCCGTTTCTTGGTGTACGCCGGTCGTGTGGCACACCGCCGCCGGCACGCAGGTGGTCTCTGGCGGGCATGCTCGCATGATCGGTTACGATCTCCGTTCGGGCGAAGAGCGATGGTCGTTCACGGGCCTGCCCTCGGGCTGCTGCGCCTCGCCGGTCGTGGTCGATGGCACGCTGTACTTCGCCGGTTCATCGTCCGGCGGCGACGAGGCGCAAGCGATGCCCTCGTTCGACTCGTTGCTCAAGAACCTCGATAAAGATCAGGACGGGGCGATCTCGAAGGCCGAGGGAGGCGAGGCGTTTCAAGGCTTCTTCGACAACCAGGACACGAACAAAGACGGCATCCTCACGCGCGAAGAGTACGAGGCGATCATGAAAATGTGGTCGGCGGGCAAGGACGGCGCGTTTGCGCTGAAGAGCGGCGGCTCGGGCGACATCACCACGTCGCACGTGCTTTGGAAGAAGAGCAAGGGTTTGCCGTACGTCGCTTCAGCGATTCTGTATCGCGGACAATATGTGATGGTCCGCGACGGCGGCATCATCATCGCCAACGACGCGGAGACCGGCGAGCAGGTGTACCAGACGCGCGTGGCCGCCGGCGGCCGCTACTACGCCTCGCCGGTGGCGGCGAATGGCAATCTTTACTTCACCGCGCTCGAGGGCGGGGCCGTGACGGTTTTGAAAGCCGGCGAGCAGAAAGCGGTGGTCGTGGCGAAGAACCCAGAGTTCGGCGAGCGCTGCGCGGCCACGCCGGCAATTGCCGACGACACGCTTTACCTGCGGACGGCGACGCACTTGTATGCGTTTGCCGAGGAAAAGTGACTGCTTCTCTCCGCAGCATCCCCGCGACTGGTTGGGTGGCGCACCTTTGGTGCTGGGGAACGGCCGATACACGTTTGATACCTGGAGACGTCCACCGCCATGATCAACGTCCGCCAGCAGCGTTTGCCACGTGTTGAGTCGAGCCAATCCGAATCGCCGGCTTCCGCGGGTCAACGCGCTTGCCTGCCTGACATGAAGTCCGGCGGCCTGCGAACCATCTAAATCGCGCTGTTCGCAGCGTGCCACACCTCGGCCCAGATACGCGAACGCCGTCGGCCGCTGTTGGAGCTCGCGATCAAACCAGGCCGCGGCTTCTTCCAGCGGCACCACATCGCCAGACCGCAGCCAGCCTTCGCCCACCCACAGCCATTCGCCCTGCACTTTTTCGACGGTGAAAACGGAGCGCAGAGGATCGCCCGCCGGCTGTTTGCCGATCTGGGGCCGCACGCCGGCCCGCTTGATCATCCCCCGCCGCCCGACCCAAGATTGGTCGTCGGCGCCGCGGGCGAACTGCGCCAGGGCCAACACCACCATCAACGCCGATACGCATGAAAACGACCGCCGCATCGCTCGTGTCCTCCGCTGGATTTTCGCGAACCGCTCCCGCCAGTTACCATGGAACAGCGCCCGCCGCGAGCACCGCTTTCGCCACCCCAAACTCCGGTGCTCCGCTTTTCGGGCCGGAGAGTACCGTACACGAGGGGGGTGGGACAATGGCAATCGCGGTTTGACAGAACGCGGTGCGACAGAAAAATGATGGACAGAAACATACGGAACCCGAGACTGCGGTGTGGGCAATCGTTACTCGTTCGACCGCTCCTCTGCCCGCTTCATTTTTTTGTCCCCCATTTTTCTGTCAGCCATAGGCGTGACGAAGTGGAAAACCAACTGCGAAGGCGGCTTCCCGTTGCCCCGCGATGTCTCCGGCTATCCTGCGGGCGGTGAAAACAAAACAGGGCACGCACTCGAACGGCCCCAAGGAGAACTTCTATGAAGTGTCCGTTTCCCGGCATGGATCCCTACCTCGAAGGCGACTTATGGACCACGTTCCACGTTCAGTTGGCGGTGGAAATTGCCCGTCAATTGACCCCGCTGTTGTTGCCGCGCTATCTCGCTTTTGCCAATCAACGTCAATTGACCGACACGCCGGAGGAGGTCGCGATCGAGGCCACCGACATCTACCCCGACGTGGGAGTGGTCGCGGCGAGACAGGCCCCATCGCCGACCGCGGGCGCGGCGTTGGCCGAGTCGCCGATCAAACTCACGACCGTCATGCCGTCGTTGGTTCCCCATTCGTGGGTCGAGATCCGCGATCGAGCGGGAAGGGCTCTGGTGACGCTGATCGAGATCCTATCGCCTACCAACAAGCGAGGTGACGGTCGCCAGGAATATCTGCGAAAACGCAACAAGGTGCTCCTCAGCAGCGCCCATCTGATGGAACTCGACTTGCTGCGCAAAGGGAAGCGCGTGCCCATGACCAGGCCGCTGCCGGCGGGCGACTACTTTGTGTTCTTGACGCGGGCCAACAAGCGGCCGGAGAGCGACGTGTGGCCGATCGCCCTTTCCGACCCACTGCCAACCGTGCGCGTGCCGCTGCGCGAACCCGACGCCGATGTGCCGCTGGACTTGCAACGGGCATTTTCCACGATTTACGAAGCGTCGCCCTACGCGGTGGCCATCGATTATTCTCAAGCACCAGACGTGCCGCTTACGAAGGCCGCGGCCGCCTGGGCGGCAGAACGAATTGGGGGTGGGAAAAACCAGGGATGAACGTGACACGGCGAGTGCGGTGCCGGACTATGCCGACATGTTGGCAGGTGGGCTGCGGCAGATTCGCCACGGGCTGCGACTCTGGCGCGGTTCCGTTTTTGTTTCGGCCAGATGCCACCGGCTTGCCCGGTTGGAGTCTCACGTTGGCCGTCTACATCGCGGCCCACCGGGCACCCTCTTCCCCCCTCTTTTCCGGCGGCTGCCGGCCCGCCTGCGGCGGCCCGGCAGCCGCCGGAAAAGACCGACTAAGGATGCGGGATTCTATTAGAAACCAGCGTCAGCAACCGACCGGGCAAGCCGGTGGCATGGCACTAATTCGGCAGCGAACGAAACAATACGCATCGAGTGAGCGACGACCCGTCGGCCCGCGAAATCGCGTGGCGGCCGCCGCGATCGGCCGGAACGCCGTGATCTTTGGGGCGATCTTTTTCATGGAAGGTCGCAGCGGCTGCTGATCGCCACACACCAACCCGAAGCGCCAGCGAGGACAAGCCGCGTGTTGACCCTCGCTTGCATTTTTTGATGTTGCGCTTGTGCCCCCCCAAGCAACCGCCCCCTCGCCGGCTTGTCCGGCAGGCACAGGTCAGACAGCGGACAGAGCGGAAGCTGGCGAGGGCGCCTAGCCAGCAAACTTCTGCACCTGCCAGACAAGGGATTTGTAGGAATAATAGCACTCACGTTGCTAGCATCGCGTTGCAATCCGCCGGTTTGAATAAACGATCGATTGTAGAATTATGTCAAAGCATCGTTTTGTCCTTCGAAACCTCCGCCCTCGTGGCC
>DASVGM010000819.1:0-2752 GCA_036379555.1 Pirellulales bacterium
GGCGTCAACGACTCGTGGTGAGCAACGCCTCGTTTGCGCAGGCCAGGAACGGACTCCGTGCCGTTCCATGACCTGCCAGCCAGCGTTGTGTCCGCATCGCGGAACGGCACCGAGTCCGTTCCCTACCGTTTGAATTGCTTGACAATGCGCGCGCATTACTTATATTGCGAATGCGTTCATACACGATCATGATTTTTCCAGGAGCGGTGCGAAATGCGGGCTAGGGTTTTACTTTTCCTTTTCGTCATCGCGACCGTGGCCCCCTTGCCGGCCGAGGAGCCGTCGAGCCGGCAGGCGCCGCGCCGACTGCCGGGCATGAGCGATGAGGGGACGATCGTTTTATCCAATCAATGGTCGCTCAAGCCGGCCGGCAAGCAAATCAAATTGGGCGATTTTCCCGTGCAAATCGCCCTGCACCCCAAAGGGCCCTGGGCCGCCGTGCTGCACGCCGGTTACGGTAACCACGAGATTGTCGTGGTCGATCTGAAAGACCAGCGCATTGTCGTGCGCGTGGTGGTGCCGCAAACCTTCTATGGCATCGCCTTCGACCGCTCCGGCAAACATTTGTATGCCAGCGGCGGCGAATTTGAGGTCGTGCATCAATACGATTTTGAAGACGGCCTGCTGAGCCGCCATCGCGCCATTGCCGTCGCACCTGCTTCCGAAACCTTCGTGCCCGCCGGGCTGGCGACCAGCGCTGACGACCAAACGCTGTTTGTGGCCGGCGGCTGGGGGCACGCCGTGGCGGCCGTCTCGCTCGACGACCCCGCCAAAATCCGCCGGGTGAACTTCGACAAAGACAGCTACCCTTACGCCGTGTTGCCGTCGCCCGATGGCAAGCGGCTGTACGTCAGCCTTTGGGGCAAGGCGAGTGTGGCGGTTGTCGATTTGCCGGCGTTCAAGGTTTCAGCAAGCTGGCCCACGGAAAAACACCCGACGGAAATGGTGCTGTCGCCGGAGGCCGATCGGCTGTTTGTGGCCTGTTCCAATTCAAACCAGGTCAGCGTTCTCAACACGGAGAACGGCCGCGCGACGGAAACGATTTCGACCGCGCTCTATCCCAAGGCGCCCAACGGCAGCACGCCCAATAGTTTGGCGCTTTCGCCCGATGGCAAGGCGCTGTTGGTCGCCAACGCCGACAACAACAACATCGCCGTCTTCAACACCAGCGAGCCGGGCGAGAGCCGTTCGCTGGGATACATTCCCGTCGGCTGGTATCCGACGAGCGTGCGCTTCAACGCCGCCGACAACCGCATTTATGTGGCCAACGGCAAGGGCCTCATGTCGAGCGCCAACGCCCAAGGGCCCAATCCCAACAAAGACGCTCCGCCCAGCGTGCGGCAATACATCGCCGGATTGTTTCGCGGCACGTTGAGCGTGATCGAAAGCCCCTCGCCCAGCGACATGGCCGGCTATAGCGAAACGGCGTACAAGGCCAGCCCGCTGAAGAGCGACTTCACTCCCACGGGCGAGCCTGATGCCGAAAACCCCGTGCCGGCTAAAGAGGGCGGCAAAAGCCCCATTCGGCACTGCATTTACATCGTCAAAGAAAACCGCACCTACGACCAGGTCTTCGGCGACATGCCCCAAGGCAATGGCGATCCGAACTTGTGCATCTTTCCCGAGGAAACGACGCCCAACCATCACGCGCTGGCCCGAGAGTTTGTGCTGCTCGACAATTTTTACGTCGAGAGCGAGGTGAGCGCCGACGGGCACGAGTGGAGCATGGCCGCCTACGCCACCGATTTTGTCGAAAAAACCTGGCCGTTGGTTTACCGCGGAAATCAGAAGAAGCTCGGCTATCCCAGTGAGGGGCATTACGAAATCGCCTTTCCGGCCGGCGGCTACATCTGGGATCGTTGCCGTGAGGCCGGCGTGAGCTATCGCAGCTATGGTGAGTTTGTCGATCCGGGCAAAAAAAAGAGCGACCCGGCCATCGCCCGCGTGCCGGCGCTTGAGGGACACTATGACCCTCAGTTTCGCCCTTACGACCTCGATTACCCCGACGTGAAACGCGCCGAGCGGTTCATTGAAGAGCTGCGCGGGTTTGAAGAAAAGGGCGAAATGCCGGGCTTCATCGTGCTCCGACTGCCGAACGATCATACGTTTGGCCAACGCCGCGGCAAACCGACGCCGACGGCCATGGTGGCTGAGAATGATCTCGCCTTGGGCATGTTGGTCGAGGCGGTGTCGAAGAGCAAGTTCTGGAAAGAGACGGCCATTTTTGTGGTGGAAGACGACGCCCAGAACGGTTCCGATCACGTCGACGCGCATCGCACGGTGGCGTTGGCCATCAGCCCTTATTGCAAGCGGCATCACGTCGATTCGAGCATGTACTCCACCTCAAGCATGCTGCGCACGATGGAGTTGATTTTGGGCTTGAAACCGATGAGCCAGTTCGACGCCGCGGCCCGGCCGATGTATGCGTCGTTTCAGTCGCGGCCCGACGTGTCGGCTTACCGTCATCGACCGGCGCGGGTTGACCTTGAGGCGCGCAATGCGCAGTTTGGCTGGGGTGTGGAGCGATCGGCCAATCTCGACTTCAGCCGTGAAGACGCGGCCGACGACTTGTTGCTCAACGAGATTATTTGGCGCAGCGTGCGCGGGCCCGACGCGCGCATGCCGTCGCCGGTGCGCGCCTCGTTCGTCATTGCCCGTGGCGACGCGGATGATGACGATGACGATGACGATGACTAAATAACCTTGTGTCATGTTGGGAAAGGGAGGATGGGCTTCCTAGCCCGTCCCGTTG
>DASVGM010000820.1:0-8003 GCA_036379555.1 Pirellulales bacterium
CCGCCGGGCATTTCGTTGTGATAAACCTCGGCTGTGCTGGCCATCATGCCGGTTTCAAACGGCGCGTAAAACTCGCGTACCGCTTCCCAATAGTTGGCCGTGGTTTGCAGCGCGTCGCGGTCAAGCTCGCTCTCGCGCGGGGTGAAACGCAGAGCTTCGACCACGGAATTCAAGTTGGGCTGCGAGGTCAAGCCCGAAAAGGGAGCGAAGGCGGCGTCGGCGATGTCGAGATCGACCTCGGCGGCTTTTAAGATCGCGGCCGTTTGCATGCCGCTGGTGTCGTGCGTGTGGAAGTGAATCGGAATGCCGATCTCTTGCTTGAGTGTGCGCACCAGCAACTCCGCCGCGTAGGGCTTGCAGAGTCCGGCCATGTCTTTGATGGCCAGGATGTGCGCCCCCATTTTTTCCAGTTCTTTGGCCAGCTCGACGTAATACTTCAGGTCATATTTTTTGCGGCCCTGGTCGAGCACGTCGCCGGTGTAGCAAATGGCGGCTTCGCAGAGGGCGCCGGTGGAAAGCACGGCCTCCATCGCCACGCGCATGTTCGGCACCCAGTTGAGTGAATCGAAGACGCGAAACAGGTCGATGCCGGCCGCCGCCGATTCCTCGACAAACGTCCGCACGACGTTATCCGGGTAGTTTGAGTAACCCAGCGCGTTGGAGGCCCGCAACAACATCTGAAACAAAATATTGGGAATCTTCGTTCTCAGGTCGGCGAGCCGCTGCCAGGGGCTTTCTTTCAAAAACCGCATGGCGGTATCGAAGGTCGCTCCGCCCCACATTTCCAGCGAAAACAGATGGGCGTGATGGCGCGCGTATACCTCGGCGACAGCCAGCATGTCGTGCGTGCGCAGCCGCGTGGCCAAGAGCGATTGGTGCGCGTCGCGCAGCGTGGTGTCGGTCAGCAGCAGCCGCTTTTGCGCGAGAATCCATTGGCTGAATTTTTCGGGGCCAAGCTGCAGCAGTTTGTCGCGCGTGCCCGGCGGCAACGGAGCGTGGTGGTCCAGCGCCGGCAACGGCGCCGGCTCGCGGCGAATCTGCTTGGGCCGTTCTTTAATCAGCGGGTGGCCGTTCACCAGCACGTCGGCCAGGTAGCGAAAGAGCTTGGTGGCGCGGTCGCGTCGGGCGACAAACTGAAACAACTCCGGCGTTTCGTCGAGAAAGCGAGTGGTGCAGCCGCCTTCCAAAAACTTGGGGTGCGCGACCAGGTTGATGAGAAACGGAATGTTCGTTTTCACACCGCGGACGCGGAACTCTTGCAGGCAGCGTTCCATGCGTCGCGCGGCATCGACAAAGCGTGTGCCCGAGGTGACGATTTTGACCAGCAGCGAATCGTAATAGGGCGTGACGACGGCGCCGGAAAACGCCGTGCCGGCGTCGAGCCGCACGCCGGGGCCGCCGGTGGAACGATAATGAGCGACGCGACCGTAATCGGGACGAAAGTTGTTGCGTGGGTCTTCGGTGGTGATGCGGCACTGAATGGCATAGCCTTGCGTGCGAACGGCCGCTTGCGAAGCAAGCCCGATTTCCGGGTCATCGAGCCGCCCGCCTTGAGCGACAAGCAACTGGCACCTCACCAGATCGACGCCGGTGACTTGTTCTGTGCAAGTGTGTTCCACCTGGATGCGTGGATTGACCTCGATGAAATAAAACTCGCCGCTTTCGGAATCGACCAGAAATTCGACGGTGCCGGCGCTTTCATATTGCACGGCCCGGCCGATGGTCAGGGCGGCCTGGCAGATGGCGTCGCGCAGCGCGGCGTCGAGATTGATCGCGGGCGCGATTTCAACCACTTTTTGGTGCCGCCGTTGCACGGAACAATCACGCTCAAAGAGATGCACGAGGTTGCCATGCTTGTCGCCCATCAACTGCACCTCGATGTGTCGCGGCCGGGCGATAAATTTTTCCAGAAACACGTCGGGGCTGCCGAAGGCGGTCAGCGCCTCGCGCCGCGCCTGGTCGAGTTGCGGGGCGAGGTCTTCGGGGCGCTGGACCACGCGCATGCCGCGGCCGCCGCCGCCTTTGGCCGCTTTCAAGAGCACCGGGTAGCCGAGTTTGGCGGCAAGCTGGCCGGCCGCGGCGGCGTCGGCCAGCGGTTGGCTGCTGCCCGGCAGCACCGGCACACCGGCCTGTTCGGCAATTTTTCGAGCCACGATCTTATCGCCAAGTTGTTCCAAAATGCGCGGCGGAGGACCGCAAAACAAAATGCCAGCCGCTTCACAGGCCCTGGCCAATTCGGGGTTTTCCGAGAGGAACCCGTAGCCCGGATGAATGGCGTCGATCTCGTAATCTTTGGCCAATTCGATAATGGCGGCATAATCGAGATAAGCGCGGATCGGTTCGCCGGCGCGGCCCACGAGATAGGCTTCATCGGCCTTGAAGCGATGCAACGCGAAGCGGTCTTCGTGCGAATAGATGGCGACGGTGCGAATGCCAAGCTCATGCGCGCTGCGAAACACGCGGATGGCGATTTCGCTGCGATTGGCGACGAGAAGTTTTTTAATGGTGGGCATACGTCAAAGATACGTCAAACGCCTTGCCCTGGCGAGACTCAACCGATCGTTGACACGCGAATCAGGGCATTTTATATTGGCAGTCGTGCGATTTGCTCGGGATGGGTAAATTGCAGACAGGCCGAGGCCCCCCTTTTTTGTGCGAATCATCGCGTGCGGGCGATGTTTTGTCGCGATTTCGTCGCTATCTCTCCGCGGCGCCAGTCGGGCCAACGCGTCGACTCTGCCGCCGCGTACTCTGGCTTCTCCGGCGCCTGCCGGATATTCTCTGTTTCCCGTTGCGTCTGCTTTAGTGTATGGAACTTAATTGCTCATTATTGTTGGTCGATGACGACGAGGAATTCTTGGAAATCCTCGCCAGGCGATTTCGTCGTCGCGGCGTGTCGGTGCAGGCGGCGACCAACGCCTACGGGGCGATTTGCGCGGCCGAGCGGAACGGCTTCCAGGTGGCGATTCTCGATCGGTCGATCGCCGGGCAAGACGGCGTGGAATTGATGGTGCGCTTGCGCGAGCAACGGCCCGAACTACAAGTGATTCTGCTCAGCGGGTATGGCGATGCCCAGTCCATCGCTCACGCGCGCCGTCGCGGGGCGTTTGATTATCTTGTCAAACCATCGTCGCTGGCCGATCTGGAGGCGGCGGTGGCAAGGGCGTATCGTGAATCGCGGTCGATCACAGCGGCGCAGGCGCGCCGGCTTTCGCCCGTGAGCCACGCTCGGTGAATCGGGCCGGCGATGTGTTCCGCCACTACCGGGCTCGCCCCGGTAGAGCGCATGATTGACCGCCAAATCGCGTTACCGCTTCATCGGCTTAAAGCCGAATGTCACGCGATTAAGCGGCAACTCAAGATTCAGCAATGCGGAAGATGCCCTCGGCTTGCCCGAGGGAGTTCTCACGTTGGCCGTCTACAAACGCGGCCTTTCCTGCGCTCCCGATTTTGCCCCGCTTGGCCGCCTTCGGCGGCCAAGCGGGGCAAAATCGAGAAGAGGGACGCGGGCAACGCCCCATTGTAGACGGCCAACGGGAATCTCCACCCGGCAAGCGGGTGGCATCAAAGCTTCATCTCGCGACATTAGGCGTAAAGCCGGTGGTGGCGGAGCGGAACAAATCTCACATCGATCCGCTGGTGATTTTGGCCCATAACATATCGCATTTTGCGCGGGCCAGCGTTCCACTGCTAAATTAGCCAAGAAGATTGACCCCGACGCGCGCAGAGAGTATCTTTCAGGTCGATGCCAGCGGCAATTCCTGAAATCCAGGTGACAATTCCCTTGACGCTGCGGCCGTTATGCGGCGATCAGGCGCGGCTCGTGCTCCGCGCTCACACCGTTCGCGAACTGTTGCTGGCGTTGGCCAACGAACACCCGCGAGTGCATGTGCGGCTATGCGACGAACGGGGTGATCCGCGGCCGCATATCAACGTGTTTATCAATGACGATCACATTCGCGCGCGGGCCGGGCTCGATACGCCGCTGACCGCCGGCGACGTGGTGTTTCTTTTACCCGCCGTTTCTGGAGGTTGATGATTCATGGCTGATCGCATGGTGGTGGCCGTCGGCACCAAAAAAGGGATGTTCGTATTGGAAGGGCCGGCTACGGCCGATTCGCTCGCGTTGCACGGGCCATTTTTTCCCGGCATGCCGGTCAACGCAGCCTTTATCGACCGGCGCTCGACGACGCCCAAGGTCATGGGCGTGCCCAGCTCGCCGTGGTTTGGCACGACGGTGCAGGTGAGTGAAGACCTGGGCAAAACCTTTCAGCCGACAAAATCGGCGCCCGCCTTTGCCGCCGATGACGGACGCACGTTGAAAAACGTCTGGTCACTGGCGTCCGGCGGCGACACGGCCGACCTGCTCTGCGGCTTGGAGCCGGCCGCCCTGTTCCGCAGCGACGACGGCGGCGATACTTGGGAAAAAGTGCCCGGCCTCACCGACCACGCCCACGCGCGGCAGTGGCAACCCGGCAACGGCGGTCTTTGTCTGCATACTATCTTGCACCACGGCGGCGCGTTGCACCTGGGCATCTCCACCGGCGGACATTACACCAGTCGCGACGGCGAAGAATCGTTCACCGCGGAAAACGCCGGCGTGGGGGTTGGATTCATGCCCGAGCGTTTTCCGGAGTTTGGGCAATGCGTGCATAAGATCGCGGCGCACCCAGGCAAGCCTGAGCGGCTTTACATGCAGAACCACGGCGGTTTTGAAGAGGCGCCAAATCTGGGTGTGTTGCGCAGCGACAACGGCGGCAAGACCTGGCAGAGCATCGCCGCCGGATTGCCGAGCGATTTTGGCTTTCCGATCGCGGTGCATCCGCAAAACGCCGACGCGGTTTACGTCGTGCCGTTGGAGCCTGCGACGCGCACTTGTCCGAACGCGCGGCCGGCGGTCTGGCGCAGTGAAGACGCCGGCCAGAGCTGGCGGCAACTCGGCCATGGCTTGCCCGAAAAAGAAGCCTGGTTCACCGTCTTGCGCGACGGCATGGAACTGGACGATAGCCAACGCCCGTCGGTCTGGTTCGGCACCACCACAGGCCAACTTTGGCGCGGCCGCGACGGCGGCGAAGCCTTCGAGTGCGTCGCCAGTTCGCTGCCGCCGATCCACTGCGTCAAGGTGGCGGTGGTGTAATTCTCTACTAGGGAAGCCGCTAAACTACGGTTGCTCGATCAACTCCGCCACCAGTTTATCCACCTCGCTATAGCGGGCGTCTTCGCCTTCAAACTGCCGAGCTACCTTCCCCTCGCGGTCGTAAACCAGAATGGCCGGAACCGACGCCGTCTCAAGGCCGAGCAGGCCGTAAAGATCGTCGGCGGGCACGCCGGCCAGCACGTTGTCGAAGGTGGCGTTCTTACTCCGCAGGAATTCGAGCACCGCTTCTTGATGTTCTTCCGGCGTGTCGTCTTTGCCGCCGAAGTAATCGAAGCTGAGCGAGACGCACGCCACTCGTTGCGGACCATACTTTTTGTGCAACTCAACCAGGCCGGGAAACTCTTTCACGCAGGGGCTGCACCAGGTGCTCCAACAGTCCATCACCACCACCTTGCCGCGCTTGCCGGCAAGCAATTCTCGCAGGCCGTCGTAGTCCTTGATCTGGACCGTCACCGCGTCGTCACCTGGCGATTCGACCGAGGGGGCGGCAGGCGCGTTGTCCGCGGGTTGCGTCGGTGAAGGTTTCTCGGCGTTGCAGCCGAATGCAACAAGGGCCAGCAGACAGAGGATAAAACTAATTCTCATTGGATTTCTCCACAGCTTGGTGAATATCTTTCACACAGCGAAAGCCGGTGTGCGAGGCGCCACTATCGACGCCGCCCTTGTGGCGCGCGCCGGGCCGGTAACGCACGCAGTATTGATCGCAGCACAAAAACGATCCGCCGCGCTGCACGCGTTTGGGAGTCTGCGGTTCTTCGGGATCGTAGCTCGCATCTGGCCCTGGCGGATTGCGCTTGGGGCTGTGCCGATAGTAATCAGGCTGATACCAATCGGCGCACCATTCCCAGACGTTGCCCGACATGTCGGACAGGCCGAAACCATTGGGCGGAAACGACGCCACCGGAGCGCTGCGCGCGTAGCCGTCCTCGGCGGTGTTGCGGTCGGGAAAGTGGCCTTGCCAGATGTTCGCCTGGCAGCGGCCGGCGGGCTGGTTCTTCTCGCCCCACACATAACGCGCTCGATCGAGACCGCCGCGCGCGGCGAATTCCCATTCCGCTTCGGTGGGCAAGCGCTTGCCGGCCCATTCGGCGTAGGCCGCCGCGTCGAGCCAAGCGACGTGGACGACGGGATGGTCCATGCGGTCGGTTAGATCGCTCTGAGGCCCTTCGGGGTGTCGCCAACTGGCGCCGGGCAGGTACTTCCACCATTGCAGAAAGTTGTCGAGCGGAACTTGCCCGTCCGGCGGCGTGAAGACGGCCGAGCCGGGCACGAGATTGCGGGGATCGGCTCCAGGAAACTCACGCGGATCGATTTCACGCTCGGCGATGGTTTTGTAACCGGTGGCGCGCACGAACTCATCGAATTGGGCGTTGGTCACCTCGGTGCGGTCCATCCAGAAGCCATCGACATAGACCAGGTGCCGCGGCACGGCGTCGGAAAAGATGCCTTTGTCTTCTTCATAAGCGCCCATCCAAAACTGGCCGCCCGGTATCCAGAGCATTCCCGCCGGTTCTTCACCCGGCGGCCGGTTTTTGGCGGCGTCGTTGACAAACACTTGCTCGGCCGACGCGCCGCGGCGCGTGTCCGCTTCGCCCGGCGACCGTCCCCACGACCACGCCACCCAGCCCGCGGCGCCAAGCGCGGCCACGAGTGCCGACCAAACAAAAATGCGGTAGCCGTAAGTCATGCGAACTGGCGCGAAAAGGAGGGATCCGTAGCCTGTTTTTAGCATACCCGGCTGCCGCCAGGGCGGCAACGCGAAACAACCGGCCGCCGCGTCCCAAGGCCCGAACATGGTATACTCGGCCCCGCCTGAATGAAGCTACCTTATATCTGGATGTTTGCTGTGGCGAACGGGCAACGGTCGAATCACGATCCACCAGAGGCAAGCAACGCTCAGCGGGCGCTTGCATAGGGCGATGAATCGGCGGCCTCAATTGGCCCGCCGGGAGCCTCGGCGGCGACCTCTTTCAAAATCGCGCCGGCGCGCTCGATCTCGGCGGCGCTCACGTCAAGGTGTGTCACCGCGCGCATCAATTGGCCGCCAAACGAATTGATCAACAGCCCGCGGCGCTTGAGCCGAGCGGAAAACTCCGCGCCCGTCCCCAGCTTGGGATCAACACGATAGATGACCAGGTTGGTATGCACCTCCGCTGGACGCAATTCCAAACCATCAATCTCGCCCATGATCTCCGCCAGCCGCTGTGCGTTGGCATGGTCTTCGGCCAAGCGCTCAACGTGGTTTTCCAAGGCGTAGAGCGCGCCCGCGGCAATGATGCCCGCTTGCCGCATGCCGCCGCCAAATAGCTTGCGATGCCGGCGCGCCCGTTCGATGTGCTCGCTCGACCCGGCCAACGCCGAGCCGACTGGCGCGCCAAGCCCCTTGGAAAAGCAAACGCTCACCGTGTCAAAATGGCGCGCCCAACGATCGGCCGCAACACCCGTGGCGACGGCGGCATTGAACAACCGGGCGCCATCGAGATGCGTGACCAGGCCGTTGGCGTGCGCCCAAGAGCAAATTCGCTCGACCTCGTCATAAGGTTGAACGCGTCCGCCTCCCCGGTTGTGCGTGTTTTCGAGGCAAAGCAGGCGCGTCCGCACGAAGTGATCGTTTTGCGGGCGAATGAGTCCCGCGAGCTGCTCCAACCGCAGCACGCCAAACTCGCCCTCGACGGTTCGCGCCACCAGCCCGCTAAGCTGGGCGAACGCACCCTGTTCGTACTGGTAAATATGGCAGCTTGCCTCGCACAGAAATTCATCGCCGGGCGAACAATGCACGCGCAGGCCGATTTGATTCGACATCGTGCCGGAGGCCACGTAGACGGCCTGCTCCTTTCCCAGCATG
>DASVGM010000821.1:0-2439 GCA_036379555.1 Pirellulales bacterium
CGCAACCAACGCATAATCCGTCATTCCATCTGAACATCCGCAATCATGTCGCACGACGACATTCGCATCGGCACGCTGGTGAAAGCCGACCACAACCCGCTGAGCTACATCCGCCAAATCCTGCCTTATGGGTTTGAAAGCGTTCAACTGACCTTCCCCGACGTGCTGGACGGCATCGACCTGAAGCAACTGGCGGCGGACGTGCGCGCGGTGCTCGACGGGCAGGCGAGCGGCGCGGTCATCAGTTCGCTGGGCATTTACGGCAATCCGCTGGTCGATGCCCGAGTGGCCGAGGGCTTCGCGGCGTTGATTGGCGCGGCCGAGGCTTTTGGCTGCGCGTTGGTGTGCGGCTTCACGGGCAGAATCGTCAATCGGCCGGTGCCGGAATCGCTGCCCAAGTTTGGCGAGGTTTTTGGTCCGCTGGCGCGCCGGGCGGAAGACCGCGGCGTGCGCATCGCCTTTGAGAATTGCGACATGCGCGGCACTTGGGACTACGGCGATTGGAACATCGCCCACGCGCCGGCCGCCTGGGAGATGATGTTCGAGACAGTGCCCAGCCCCGCGTTGGGGCTGGAGTGGGAGCCATGCCATCAAATGGTCAGCCTGATCGATCCGCTGCCGCAACTGCGGCAGTGGGCGCATAAGGTATTTCATCTGCATGGAAAAGACGCCACGGTGCTCTGGGATGTCGTGCGCGCGCATGGCATTCGCGGGGGTAAGCCGTTTGTCTATCACCGCACGCCGGGCTTTGGCGACACGAATTGGTCAGACGTCATTACCATTCTGCGTCAGGCCGGCTACCGCGGCTCGATCGACATTGAAGGCTGGCACGACCCGGTCTATCGCGATGCTTTGGAGATGACCGGGCAAGTGCATGCGTTGCGTTATCTTAAAGATTGCCGCGGCGGCGAATTCGTGCCGAATCCGGCGGTTTAACACACATCCGTGACGTCGGCGACGTGTGTAGCTGAATCACGGTTGCTTGCCCTCGATGCTCTGCGCCTTCTCGAAATCCGCCGCCGCCTTTTCTTCATCGCCCAACGCCTGCCAGCACATACCTCGGTGCCGGTAGTGGTCGGCCTTGTTTGGTTCACGGCGAATCGCCTCAGCGAAGTCGGCGACTGCTCGCTCGAATTGCTGTGCGTTGAAGAGGCAGCTTGCTCGCTGGTGGTAAAAGTTTTCGCCATCGGGAAACAGGGTGATAGCTCGGTCCATGTCTTCAGCGGCGGCGGCGAAATCCTGGGCGTCAGATCGAACGGCGGCGCGGTGCGAATAAATCGCCGCCAGAGTCTCGCGATATTTCCGTTTGTCGGCCGGAGATTTGGCGATCGCGTCCGCGAGGTCATTGATGGCGTTGTCGAAATCTTCTTGAATGTTGTACGCCAAGCCCCGGTGCATGCGGGCATCGAGGTTGGCAGGATCGAACTTGATGGCGTTGGAAAGGGCGGAAACGGCCTCGTCGTACTGGCCGTCGTTGAACAAGGCCACGCCCAGGCCATGCCAGCCGTCTGAGTTGGTGGGATCGACCCGCACGGCACGGCGAAATTCTTGGATGGCCAATGCCGTCTTCTTTTCTCGCAGGTACGAGTGCCCGACATCAATCGCGGCCTTCGCATCAATCCGCCCGACCATCTTGCGGGTCTCGGAAACGGCATCCATGACGCTCTGCCGAACGCCCGCGGCCGATTGCGCGACCGGCGGTGCCGGTGATTCTGCCTCATCCTTTTGACGACCGCCGCGAGTCGAGTCCACCGCCTTTGGCGGGGGCTTCGATACTTGTTTGACATCCTCTCCCAGTTCCCCGCCCGCTACCTGCCCCGCTCTCTGGCGGTGCTGCCAGATCCTTGACGTGATACCCACAACTGCGAGCAGCACGCACGCCAAAACCCAAGGCCACCATGATGAACGAGGCTTGTTGTCGAGGTAGCGCCGCAAATCGGCCGCCAGGTGCGCCGCCGACGTGTGGCGCCGCTGGGGATCGCGATCCAACGCCTGCTTGCAGATTCGCCTCAATTCGGCGGGCAGGCCGGCGGCCGATACGTCCGTGATTCCGGCTACGATCTCTCGGCGAAGCACGTTCGGTTCGACCGACGAATAGGGCAGCTTGCCGGTCAAGGCTTCGTGCAGCACGACGCCCAGGCTGAAGATGTCGGCCCGCGGATCGACTTCACGCCCCTCAAGCTGTTCAGGCGACATGTATCGTAGCGTGCCGAGCGAGAGCGCTTGCCGTCCCGCCTTGTTTGCCGATTGAGCGATGCCAAAATCGGCCAACAACGCCCGATTGTGGTGGTCGATGAGGATGTTCGCCGATTTGATGTCGCGATGAATCACGCCATGCAAATGGGCGTATTCCAAGGCGTCGGCGATCTCGATGACCCAGCGGATTGCCTGCTGTTGCGACGGAGGGCTGTTCGCTAAATGGTCGGCCAGGCTGCCAGA
>DASVGM010000822.1:0-8724 GCA_036379555.1 Pirellulales bacterium
AGGCGTATTGTTTTACCGTGCCGCCCACCCAGAGAAAAATGACCACCGTCAAGAGCGGCGGCAGCACCACCCCCAAGCCGCGTAGAATGGCATGGCGAAATGGGTGAAACATCGATCGATGGCGGTGAGAGCGTGTCGAGGGCGTGCGTCGCATGGATTCGCTGTGTTGTGTACGGACCTGCATTATAACGCCGTCTTGTCAGGCGGGTTAGAGCAAGCGCGCGGCAGCCTTTGTAAAACCAGGTAAATTGCCGCGACGACGGCCGACTTTGACGGTGCGATCAACTTCTCCAAATAAACCTACGCCGCAAAGTCGATTCCGGCAGTAAGATCAACTCTTCTCGTAGGATCGGCCCATGAACTTCAAGCCCTTCACCATCGCCGGCCTGGTTGTCATTCTTTGCGGAGGCGTCGTGGCCGCCGAGCAGTTCGACGAACCCCCGGAGGAAGATGTCGAAAACCTCGACGAGTCGATGCCTGAGCCAACCCCCCGCCGATCACCGGCGGCCGAGGAATCGCCATCGACAAACTCCGCGCCGCGGCGAAAGCTCAATCTTCGTGCCACGCCATCGCGATCGGCTCGGGAATCGTCGGCGGCCGATGGCGAACAGAAAGCCAGCTTGCCCTACAGCCCCTATCCAGCCGGGCTGACCTGGGTGCTTACCCCGCAGCCGTTTTACGCGCAGATTCGGCATCATGGTTTGTACTATCCTCCCCACACTTACGTGCGGCGTTGCCCGTATTATCCACGCGGCTATTACTGGGGCGCCAACTGGCGCTTCAACGTGATTGGCCGAGATAACTTGCTGTTTCTCGGGGCGATGCGGTTTAACCCGTATCTGACCGCGAAGAAAGCACAGCACCATAAGAACACTCGCGGGCAAAAGCGTTACGATCCGCCGCCAGGCCCCATAGGGCAAGCGCAGTTGCTTGGTTCAATGGGACCGAGCGTACCGATGGCCTTGCCGCCCACTTCCGTGTCCGAAAAGGACGCGCCGGACGGCGACAGCTCGGTCGAGCCGGCAAAAACCACTGCTTCACCGCGTAGCGCCGCCGGGCGATCCGCTTCACCTCGCGGCCCAGCCCGCACGGTCTCTTCTCGCCGGCGATCGAAATCGGACGTAGGCGAAGTGGAGCCACCGCGGCGGTCTCGTGAAGTGTCAGTCACCAAAAGGTCCGCGCATGGCGCCGCCCATGCTGGTCGCGAGGTTCAATCACCCGTCGAACGCACGCGGGGTGAATAGACCACCGCGAGCCTTTCGTCGAGCACCGTCAGCAACCGCTCATGAACGCCAAGCTGCGGCGCCAGCGCCATCTCGATCGTTGCCTGCCGCGCGCCAAACGCGGCGACTTGGTCACGCAACTGGTTCAAGAGCCGCCCGGCGAAGAGAAGATAGGGAATCACCAAAATCCGTTCGGGCCGCGAACAGGCGACAAATTCCAGCGTTTCTTCAAAACGCGGCCGTGTGACGCCCATGAACGACGGTATGACCCACGAGAACGGCTTCGTCTCGCCGATGAGCCGTGTCAGTTTGCAAAAGTCGCCGTTGGCGTCGGCGTCGCTCGCGCCTCGCCCCACGACGATGACCGCCGTCCGCGCCGCCGCGGCCGCGCTTAAATCGGCGACCTCCGCGGCGCGTTCAACGGCCAATTCGGCCATGGCCCTATGAACGCCAATGGCGCCGGCGGCGGCAAACCGCACTTCGGGCCGCCGACGGCCGATGTCGGCAAGAGCGCGCGGAATGTCCCGCTTCACATGCCCGGCGGCGAACAAGAACACCGGCAATAGCGTCACTTCTTGGCAGCCACTAGGGATGGCGGCCAGGGCGTCGGCCAGCGCTGGTTCGGCCAATTCAACGTAGCCGTGTCGCACTTCCAATTCCGGCCGTCGCGCTTGGTATCGCCCGACAAGCTCCCTGAACTCATCGTTGGCGGGCGCATCACGGCTACCGTGTCCGACCATTAAGACCATTGGACGCATTTGAGATGCTCGAATCCTCCGGTGACGACCGCTTCCCGTTTTGCTAGACGCTTTTACGACGAATGTTCGGCCCTGGTCTCGCGCACGATGGCCATATACTGCCGGGCCAGGTTTTCAATGCGGGCGAAATCGCCGGCGGCCACCGCCTTGGATTCAACCAGCGAACCACCGATGCCCAGGGCGCAGGCGCCCGCGCGAAGATAATCGGCGGCCGTCTCCAAGTTCACGCCGCCGGTGGGCATCAGACGCACCTGCGGCAAGGGGGCATGCACCGCCTTGAGGTAGGCCGGCCCGGTGACTTCCGAGGGAAAGATTTTGACAATGTCGGCGCCGGCTTCCCAGGCGTTCATGATCTCCGTCGGAGTCAACGCGCCCGGCAGGCTGAGTTTGCTGTAGCGGCGGCAGCAGGCGATGACCTCCTGGCTGACGATCGGCGAGACAATGAATTCCGCTCCGGCCAGAATGGCGATGCGCGCGGTGGCCGCATCGAGCACGGTGCCCGCCCCCAGCAGCACGCGGTCGCCCAACTGGTCGGCCACCTTTTCCAGCACTTTGTGCGCTCGCGGCACGGTGAACGTCACTTCCATGACCGAAACGCCGCCCGCCACGAGCGCTTCGGCCACGTCAACCAGTTTGCTGGCGTCCGACGAGCGTATGATCGCCACGACCGCGCGGTCGAGTAGTTGGTCTAGTTTGGAAGTTTGAGTTTTGTCGGGCACGGCAGGTTAGGGTTCGGGGTAGGGTTCAGGGTTCAGGGTTCAGGATGAGGGATGAGGGATGAGGGATGAGGGCTGAGGGATGAGGGATGAAAACGAAATTCCGCTCGCGTCATTTTGCGTTTTGCATTTTGCATTCCGTCGCCCCATCTTTTTTCTGAACTCTGAACTCTGAACCCTGAACCCTCTCATGGCCTCACATCATTTGAGTGCGACGCTTTTCTCCGCCGGCTTGACGCGGACGAGCTTCATGATTCGCCCGGCGACGTTCCAATCTTGCACGTAAAGATTGCCGTCTTTATCCCAATACGAGCCGTGCGTGCCGCTGAAAATGCCTTCGATCCATTGGTTTTGCGGAATGTCGTATTTGCCGCCGCGGGCCGGATCGGGATTGTGGCCCAACACCGCCATGATCGTGTTGTTCTTGTCGAGAATCACCAGCCGCCCTTGCAGGTCGGGCACCGATACATAATCGCCCTGCACGGCGGCCGATGTCGGCATGCCCAGGCCGGTGATCACTTCGGCGATGAAGTTGCCATCCAGGTCGTAGTGCAGCAGGCGGCCCTTGGGCTGATGGTTGCGGTCGCAGATCAACAGCCGCGGCGGATCGTAGCGCGTGTCGAGCGTCATGCCGTGCGCGGTATTGAACTGCTTGACGTCGTTGCCGTGCGAGCCGAAATGCTTCAGGTACTTGCCCGTCTTGTCGAACTTGAAAATGTGGTTGCTGGCGTAACCATCGGAGAGAAAAATGTCGCCGTTGGGGGCGATGGTGATGGCCGTGGGGTTGAACTTTTTCAGGTCGAGGCCCGATTCAGCGGGAAAGCCAAGCCGCAACACAATTTCGCCGGTGTGGGCGTTGAACTTGATACCCTCGGCGTTGTTATTGCGGGCGGCGTAAATATATTCCGCTCCGTCTTCCGCGCGGATTTCCATGTCGTGAATGCTGGAGTATTTGTCGCCCAAATACTCTTGCACGACTTTGCCATCGGGCGAAAAAACAACGACGCCTTTGATGGCGCTGGTGTAAATGTTGCCGGCTTTGTCGATGACCACGGCGCCGTGCGTCGCGCCGAGGGCCGATTGCCCATCGGGCCGCAGTCCCCAGCCCGGCACCGTATCGAAGGTCATCAACCCGCATCCCATCCGCACCGGGGCGGGTTTTTCTTGAGCGAGCACGGGCAAGGTGAAAAGCGCGGCCGCCAGGGCCAGGCTAGGCGCGAAGTATTTCATGGTGGTGTTTCCTGATGCTGGGCGGGTGTTGTGGCAAGTAGTGCGAGCCGAGCCGCCTTGGGCGGCATGCCATCCAGTATCCAACGCGGCGGGGCGACTTTCAAGCCGTCGGGTCTCATGTATTCCGTGGGCGACGGCATGCGACACACTCACCGGACGTTTCGCATGATTGACGCAGGCTTCCGAAATACCATTTGCGATTTACGAAAACTCAAAATCTCCATCTCGCCTCGGCGGTTGATAATAAGCCGCTCGACGCATTCTCCCCAAGTCCATTCAAAAATGATCCCGCCAATCGGGTCTTGAAAAATCGTCGTTGGCGCGCTCTGGCCTTGGTTTTTTAATCGGGCGGCGATTTGCGAAGCGGAAGCGATCGCTTGTCCGCTTGGCAGCATGTAGCCGTCGTCGTCAATGCGCTGATCGAGTTCTCCTCGTTGGGGAGCGAGACCGATCAGGTGGTCCTGAACGGCATTCCATTCTACGGCGAACCACTCAAAGGTGGCGGCCGCCGAACTCTCGCGCGACGCACCGCTGGACCGGGAAACGCTGGCTGTCGGGCTTGATAGGCTGATGGCCTCGATTGTGCTCATTTCAAAAGAGCCAAGAATACTAGGCTAGTTGAGTCGTCGGCCGCCATCGCTGGTGAGATCAGCAGCAGTTCAGAATGTATAGATTCAGGAATAGACAAGCGCGGCCGCAACATGGGTCAACACCCCTTAATTCTAACACCAACCGGCGCAAAAGCGCGTCTTGGCCTTAGGGAACATAATTATCGCTGATCGTGGAGCCGTGGCCCGCGGCTTGAATCTTCGCCCGCAAAAGATTGAAGCGGATGACGTTCTGGCCGGCGGAGGACTCTTCGATGATCGCTTTGACTTGGCTGGGCTGCGGCTGGTTGTCTTGAAAATTGTTGTAATGCAGCCGGCAGGCGCCCGTGTTTCCCGTGAGACGAATGCCGCACCCCTCGGCGTCGGATTGATTGTTGTTGGCGAGCATGTTGGCGATAAGCTCGGCCTTTTGCGTATCGTTCGCCACGATGCCATTCTGGTCGTTGTAACTGGCGTTGTTGGCGTACAACCGGATGCTGTTCGCCTGGGCAAGCTGGTAGCCGTTTGCGCGATTGCCGCCGGAAATGTTGGCTTCCAACAGCGACTTGTCGGCGCACCGCTCGGCGACAAACCCATTCGCGCATTCGCGCGCGATGTTTCCCACGCAGGTTACGCGGCACTCGGCAAAACTGAATCCATTGCCCGCGCAACCCAACGCGCGGCAGTCGCCCACCCGCGCGTCGCCACCTTTGATCTTGATGGCCGGGCCTTCCCAGCCGCGCACGTCGATGGCTGCCAACTCGGCGTTCGCGACGTCCTTGAGCGCAATCGCCGCGGAGCGAAAGTCGCGGCGCTCGTATTCACCCAAAATCACCAGATCGCGCACCGTGACTCGCGCCGCCTGGTTGATGACGATTAGCGAACCGGTTTGGCTGGGCTTCGCGGCATGCAAGATGGTGCCCAGCCCGCGGCCGGCGAGCGTCACGCCGCCGGGCACGCGCAACGGTTGCGAGAGCCCGTAGCGTCCGCCGGGCAGCAGCAGCGTGCCCCCTTTTTTCGCCAGTTGATTCAGAGCCGCTTGAAAACCCGCGTCTGGCTTTTCCGGACGATAGAACTTTGCCCCATCCAGAATGGGTTGGGGCAGGTCGGGCGGATCGACCGGCGTAGTGCGTTCGATTCCGGCTTGGAAATGGTCGAGATCGAGTTCCGCGCCCTGGCCGGCAAAGGCGTTCTTGTCGCGAGTTTCGGCCACGGTCGTCAGGCGTCCGCCATCGCAACTCCGATTGCCGACAAACAGGTTGCGTTCAACCATTCCCTCCACGAAGCGAAGGTCATCCGCGCGATTGCCTGCCACGACGAAATCGAAAGTGGGCGCACCTTTGCCGTCGTTGCCCACGCGAATTCGCGGAAACCGGTTATTGAAGACGACACCGCCGCCCCCTTCGCTCTGCTCGATCGCGAAATCTTTGGCCGATGCGGAAACATTGCGCGTCAGAATGTTGAAGATGTCGAACGGCCAGCCATAGCCGTCAAAGCGATCGATCGTACCGCGATGATAAACTCCATTGCGATTGAACCAGCAAAAATAGAGGCCGCAGCTTTTATTTCCCAAACCCAAATTGCGCGTCCAGAGAAATCGTTGCGTGATCGTTCCCGGATGGTAGCCTTGGTAGGCGTTGCTGACCGTGTTGTCGGTGACGATCGTGTCGCCGCCTGTCTGAAAACTCAGGCCGTCGCCTTCCCATTGGGCGACCTGCACGCGCGAGACGCGCGCCCCGGCCACTTGCCCGAATGTCACCGCCGCCGACTCAAATCCGCCCCAACCGCCATTGCCGCCAACGATAGTGAGGTCTTTGAGTTCCACGAATTCCGCGCAGTGGGCATAAACCAAGGGAAACCAGTGGCGCAATTCTTTCGGCTGCGGAACCGACGAGGAGGATGAGCCTCCCGGCAGCGACGCGGAAACATCGAAAGCCGACGCCCCCGGCATGACCCCCTTCACCGTGATTTGACCACCGGACACGTCGGCCACGACGCAGTCTTTGTTGACCGCATCCAAGTAACCCGGATGTCCCCATCGCTCGTCGAAGCAGACGGCGTCTCCGATTTGAAACTTCTCGGCGTCCTGGGGCGCCACCGTCACCACGCATTGTCCCGGACTTGGCTTCACTCCCAAGATGGCGGCGCGCTCGTCGTGGCGGGCTTTGAGAATGGTTTTGCCGGCGCCCTGGCCGCGCAGCGTCACGTTATTGCGCAGCCGCAAGTGTCGCCGCAGGAGAAACTCGCCCTCCGGCAAAACGACGACACCTCCGCCCGGCGGCAGCGAATCAATCGCCCGCTGCATGCCCAACGCCGGGTTGGCCGGATCGATGAAGTCGGCCGCGTCACGGGTCGCCAGCCGGTTTTGCTCCGCGTTGCTCGGCATCAACGGCAGCTTCGCCGCTGATTTTGGCCCGGCCCAGATCTGGAAATTGTCAAGCACGGCTTCCTTGCCGGGGATGCCGTTCAGGGCTTTCGTGTTGAACACGAAGTAGCGATTGACCTCGCTGACGTCGGGCGACAGCGCCTTTTGAAACATCGGCTTGCCGTTCAATTTCACCACGCCGGCTCCGGCGCGGATTTGCATCACCATGTGGTAAGGTTGATCGAGCGCGATCCGCAGTGTGCCCGGCGGATCGTTTTTCGGATCGCCCGGCTCGGATTGCGGGATCAGCGCGGTCTCGAAGCGTTCGTGGTTTCCACCACCGCCCACCTCGCCGCCGCGCAGCTCCAAGGTGATCAAATGCGACTGGTCGCCGCTGAAAGATTGTGAGGGAAGTAACAGGTCCATTTCCACGCGAGTCTCGCCGTGTGGCAACGGCACGACGCAATAGACGGTCGAGCTATGACTGACGTGAATCGCGTTTTCTCTCACGTACTGGCGTCCATCGCCGAACACCCAGCGCCAGTTGGCGCCAATCGCCGGACGATTGAAGTCGTCGGCGAACACCAGCCGCCAACCGTCCTTGATTTCTTGCCCACGCGCGCCGCCGACTTGCAGGAACACGCAGAACACCACCGCCAACCAACCGACCAATCGCGCTTGGCCAAAACCGCCGCGATAGCAAGGGTCATGGCGGCCGCGCGCTTGGGCCGCGCCGTAGATGCGATGCTGCTTGTCTAACTCTTTCATGTCGTCGTTTTTCATGGTGAACAGAAGTTGCGACGCACGCGAGCGTCAGTGATTAAACGCGAACTCAGTCGAGTTCAACAGCCCCCAGAGAATGTCTTCATAACAGGGTTGATCGGCGGTCGCCCCGCCGAGCAACTCGCTAAACGCCGTCTTTTCTTCCGCGGTCGGACGGCGGCAGAGCGCCAGGATGAACAACCGCTCGATCGCTTGGTCGGGCGGCGTTTTGGCCTCGACAAGCCGCTTGATTTCGTCGCAGCGCGACAGCCGAGAGCGCAACGTGTCGCCGACGGTCAGGTGCAAGGTCTGGGCGAGCGTCGGCTCCTTTTTTGTCTCACTGGCGTTGATCGTACCGCGGTTGGAGCGGCCAAAGGTCTCCATGAACGGGTCGAGAACCTGAGGAATCTCCGTCTCGCCACCCGATCGCGGATAGAAATCAATGGCGCGCGTGCCCGCGGGAAACGACCAGTTGGTCCACGGCACGCCGGTGACCACCACGATGGAATCCAGCAGCACGTCGGCCCGCAATCGGCGCAGCCGCGCATGTGAAAACTGCCGCGAGTCGCCGCGGTTCGACGGGTTTGGCGCCGCGCTGAGTTGATACACCCGCGAGTTGCAAATCTCACGCACAAGCTGGTGCAAGCTGAATTTCGAGTCGACCAAATGCCGCGACAGCGCGTCGAGCAACGGGCCGTTCACCGGCGGATTGCTGACACGCACGTCGTCCACAGGTTCGATAATGCCCCGGCCCAGCAACTGCGCCCAAATCCGGTTGGCCAGGTTGCGGCTGAACATTTCGTTTTGGGGTGACGTGAGCCAGGCCGCCAAAGCGCGCCGCGGGTCACCGTCGTGCTCGGCCGGTTTGAGGGCGCCGAGCGCCTTGGCCGGCATCGGGCGATCATCGACGAAGTTGTGAGCCAGCGCCGCCGACGTGTCGTAATAAATGCGCTGTTCCCGCGCCTCAATTCCCGGCTTGCGCTTCATGCCGGTGAAGAAGCTGACAAAGCTGTAGTAATCGTCCGTGGTCCAGCGGTCGAATGGATCGTTGTGGCACTGCGAGCACTGAATGCGCACGCCCAA
>DASVGM010000823.1:0-6707 GCA_036379555.1 Pirellulales bacterium
TTAAGACAAAAAAACCGGCGGAGAAAAAAGGCTGCCGCAGGCGGCGGACGCTGGTGCGAAGAAGAGGTGGCGCAGGAGGTTGCCGCGATAACGCGTTTTGCCGGTCAATCATCAATCCGCGCTAATCGACTTTCTCGCGGCGTGCGGCCTGTTTCAGGCCGGCGGCGACTTTGCTTTCCAGCGCCGTGGTATCGGCGTCACCCGCGGATATTTGTTTCAGCACCGCGAGCGACTGGCGGAATGAATCGCTCGCGGCATCGGCCTGCTGATGGCCAAGCTGCGTTCGGCCGAGATCGTACCAGGCTTCGGCCAGATCAGGGCGGTCGCTGCTGGAACCACTCTCGACCAACCGTTGCCAAATGGCGAGCGCTTGGCGAAAATGCTCGACGGCGCCCGGCAAATCGCCTGACTGTGTTTTGAGTTCGGCCAGGCTGCGCTGGCATAACGCCAAATCACGTTGATACTGCGATACCTGCGGATGCTTGACGGCCAATTCGGAGAACGCGGCCAAGGCTTGCCCGAAGGCGTCAATCGCCTCCTCGCGCGAGCCGCCGGCGTGATGAATTCTGCCCACACGCAAGATCGCGTTGGCCAGATCATGCCGCACCTGCCCCTCGCCGTCGCTGTCGTCGAGCAGGTTTTCGTAGTAATTCAAAGCATCCGCCAGCAGACGCTTGCGCAAGGGCTGCACTTGATCGCCGGCGAACGACTCTTCTTCCGTGACCATGCTCACGTAGTTATCCAAGGCTCGACTCGCCTCCAAGCGGGCCTCGCGCTCGGCCGCCAGGGCGGCATGAGCCTCGCGCTTGGCGACCGTCTCGGCCTCCAGCGCGAGACGGGTAACGTCGCGCTCGTGCTCGGCCTGCTGCTTGGCCGCGTGAACGAGCACGGCCGCCCCAATGGAAACAACACTGACCAAGGCCAAGGCGACGACCGCCGCCTGCACTCCGCGGCGATGCCGCCGCGCCCAGCGCGCCAGCCGCTCGTGCCACTGCGCCCGGTGCGCCGCCACCGGTTCGTCTGCCAGCCAACGCTCCAACTCCTCGGCCAGCATTTTGGGCGAGGCATAGCGATCGGCCGGCTCAAGCGACATGGCCTTCAGGCAGATCGCTTCCAAGGCGGCGGGCGCCTCGGGCCGTACCGCCCGCGGCGGCAACAAGTCGCCGCGGCGTACCCGCTCCAGCAGTTGGGCCAGGAATTCGTCGACAAACGGCGGCCGGCCGGCCAGCAGGCAATAGAGCGTCGCTCCCAGGCTGTAGACGTCGGCGGCCACGCCAACGCGGTCCAGGTCGCCCGCCGCTTGTTCGGGGCTCATGTAGGCTGGTGTACCGATGGCCGATCCCATTTGCGTGGGCGCCGTGCCGCTGGCCCATGGAGGTTTACCGCCGTTTCCGCCGTCATTGGGCAAAGCCGCTTCTTCCGGCGCGGCTGGCCCCAGCGCCACGGGCGGCTCGGCCGCGCCCAGCGGTTTGGCCAGCCCCCAATCCACCACCAGCGTCTCGCCAAAATCGCCGAGCATGATATTGTCGGGCTTCAGGTCGCGATGCAGCACGCCGCGGCTATGGGCGTATTCAATGGCATTACAGACATCGATGAACCGCCGCAGCAGCTTGCGCAGATCCAGCAGCCGTTGGCTTTCGTCGCGACCGGAGGCGTTCGCCTGATGATAGCGGCCGATGGCTTCCTTCAGGCTTTCGCCCTTGATGAACCGCATGGCGTAAAACGGCCGCCCGTCGTCGGAGGTTCCCAAGCTATAAACCGGCACGATGCCGGGGTGTTCCAAGCCGCCGGTGACTTCGGCCTCGAGCACGAATCGGGCACGGTTCTGCGGCGTATCCAGCCGTTCATCGCGAATGCGCTTGAGAGCCACCTCGCGGTTTAGCTCGGTGTCGTGCGCGACGAAAACCTCGCCCAAACCGCCGCGCGCATGCGGCCGCAACACCCTGAAGCGCAATTCCGGCGGCTCGCCGACCGGCGGCGGCGAGTCCGTCTCCTCGCGGGCGACCGCCCGGTCGATCGGCAGCGTCCGTTCTCCGCCGGCCATGGTGAAACCGCTCAGCCGGGCGACCAATTCTTGCAATTCGGCCCGCAGCGCCGCGGCGGCTTCCAAATGATCGAGCGCCTGTCGCGCGTCTCCATGCACGTTAAGCTGCCGCCGCACAAGCTGATCGAGCAGTTCTCGCTGCGCGGCGTCGAGACTGGCGTTTGGGAGCGGCACGTCGCTCGGCGCCGGCGATGCCTGGCCCAACGACGCGCTGATGGCGGCGAGCAGGTTTTCTCGCGACAAAAAGCCAACCTGCCTGGCCAAGATGCCAAAGAGTAGCTCACGGTCGTAATTCATCTCGCTATGAGGCGCGGCGGGGCCTGGAAGGTCGAAACCTTCACTTTAAGCGGCGGACGGTGAATTTGCGAGTGGATTGAGACGGTCGCCTCTTGGAGTGCGGTGATTCATCATCGCTTTCCTTGGCGGCTTCAGCCGCCTTTTTGTGGCTTCGCGCGTATCGCTGGCCCGGCAACCGCGGCCGCCACCGCCCGACTTGGTCGAAAAGCGAAGGTCGCTCCGCGACGGAGTAAAGCGGCGATGAATCGCCGCACTCCAAAAAGGAAGCCTCACTTCCGGCCGCGCTCGACGACGGCTTGGCCGAGAACGATAGCGGCGGCTGGCCTGCGCAAACGACGGTCAAGGCGCCACAGGCAGGCGATGTTAGTTTTGTTCCGCCACTACCGGGCTCGCCCCGGTAGAGCGCATGATTGACCGCCAAATCGCGTTACGCCGACACCATTCTCCGCCTCCTCTTTTTCGCGCCAGCGTCCGCCGCCAACGGCAGCGGACGTTGGCGCGAAAAAGAGGAGGGCGACGCCGTAAGCCGTCGTTTCTAGCGGTCAATCAGCGCTCCACCGGCGTAAAGCCGGCGGTGGCGGAGCGGAAAAAATCTCACGTCAAGCCGTTCATGTTTTCCTGTACAAAACACGATCGGTTAGCGCAACCCAGGCCACGGCCAACGCGGTCAACCTGACTCGCGCGGCCGGCGGCGCACGAGTCGGTGTCCGCGCAGCTCGACCTGCTTCTCTTCCAGCACGAACTCCCAGCCGTCTCGGCGGCCGATGCGCAAAGTCTCTTCATATAACCCGCGGCGTTCTTCTTGCCGAGTCAGCTTGGCGAACTTTTCGCGGCCGGGATACCCCGGCGGCACAAACTCTTCTTTGCGGTGCAGAATCGGCGGGTTCGCGGCGCCGAGGTAGTTCCAATACTTCACGTCCAAACCGTTCAGCGGCACGACCAGCGCGCCGGTCAGGGCGGGGTGCGGATCGCGGTCGAAATCGGGATACGAGAGATACGATACCTTGGGCTTGAGCCGATGCAGCTTGACGAGATTCGCGCCATCGACCGCCCCCACGTAGTTTCGCGCGCAGCCCTCGTAGACGCGCAACAGAGGCGGCAGATGGTCGAGCGCCGCGGTATGGACATAAAGCGCTTCGGGCGTGAGCTTGCCGCACGGCGCGGCGGCGCAGGCGGCGGTGACGGCCTGGCTGTCGCCGGCGGAAAAGAGCAGTTCATCGGCGCGCCTGCAGCCCCTCGGGTAGGTGCCGAAAAATCGGTGCTTCGCGAAATGCCGTTGAGGTTCACACCCATGATCGGCCGCGTCTGAAGTTTAAGCCAAGACGCGGTCGGTTTAGCAGCGAGTCTAGCTCCGTCTGAGCGTCTTTCATCTTTTGCAGCGCATACGTGAGTGCAAGATCGAGATCGCAACATTTGCTCTCACCCAATTCCATGTTGAAGTGATCACGAACCCCGTTCAGCTTTTCGGACGCCAGACACAGTATCTCCTCCGCCTCGCGGAGCTTTTCGCGAATCGGATACTTTTCGGTCTTTGTTCGTCTTGCCGTCATAGGTGGGCTCCTGTTGGATTAAGTGGGCGTTTGTGTCAAAGCTCGCATCACGAACGTAGCTTACGCCTCTAGAGAAACGCTCACGCGTCTCTAACGATGCGCCGATAATACTTCTCCACAGCATCACCGCACGTCGTCCGTAGCGTGTCCACATCCTCGCTGTTCAGTTGCCGCCAAAGATGTGGAACGAATCGAATGAACGCGAGGTCGCGAGCATACTCGAGATAGCGGCGACGCTCGAACTTCTCGAAGGGCATGCTCAGCATAGCACGCCGAATTTCCGCATCTTCCAGGGTGTCTATCTTGGCCATCACCGATTTCGGATGCTCAACTGGCAGGCCTGCCGCCTGCCGCTGCTCGTATGACTGCCGGAACTTCGATACGACATCGGCGATCTTCGCCTGCCCGCGTTCGTCGACGCTGTCCAGCAATGCAAGGAGCATTACGGGCTTGTAGGAAGTCGTCATGTCCATTTCGGCGACATAAGCCAGGAAGCGGTCCTTTACGTTATCGTCGGCGAGCTTCGGAATGCCAAGCGTCTCTCGAACCTCCTCGATACGTTCGTCCTTAAAGTAGTGGTAGACGCGGTCGCCAAGAGCAAGCGTGTGGTCCGGCCTGACGGATCCTCGCTCGACGGCGCTTCGCACGCTGCCCTCGCCCGCGCCAAGCAGTGCCTCGATTTCGTAGATCGACACCATACCCGCGACCGTTTCCTGCCAATTGAACAGGTCAATCTCCTTGTATTCCCTTACCCAAAGGCCGATGTCCAACACCGCCGTCGGTGCCTGGCCATTCGCGAGTGCATTCTCTTCGGCTTGGCGGAGATTCGCCGGCGCGAGCAACAGGCCACCGGGGCGGTAGTTCTTCTCGCCGACGACGCGGTTGAGGTTGAGCGACTGATTGTATTTGGTCGCGTTGTCAACAAAGTCGAAAACGATCAGGCATTCCTTGCCCGGCGACGTGCGCGTGCCGCGGCCAAGCTGCTGCAGGTAGATGACCTTGGAAAGCGTTGGCCTCGCCATCATCAAGACTTCGACGTCTGGGCAGTCCCAGCCTTCGTTCAGAATGTCGCAGGCGCACAGGACGCGAATTTCACCCGCGTGGAACGCCTTCAGGTTTTCTTCCCGCTCGCCTCTGCGCATGCCACCGGACACGGATCGTGCTGGCACGCCCTGGCGGCGGAATGACTCCGCCAAGGATTCACCGTGGCGGACGTTCACGCAGAAAACGACGGCCTTACGGGCAGGAACGTGTTTTTGGTAGGTCTCGACGATGAGCCGGTCGCGCGGCGGAATGACGATCGCTTGCTCGATGTCACGACGATTGTATTGCACCTGGTTGAAGCGGACCCGGCTAAGATCGACGTTGGTTTCCACTCGAACGCAGCGAATTGGCACCAACTCGCCGCGCTCGATAGCCTCACGGAGAGAAAGGCGGTGGGCGTAATCGCAGAAAACATCGAGGATCGACTGGTTATCTGCACGTTCCGGTGTGGCGGTCAGGCCAAGCACGAATTGCGGCTTGAAATAACTGATCACGCGCTTGTACGTCGGCGCAGCCGCATGGTGCGCCTCGTCAACGATGAGATATTGAAACGCCGTCGGCTCAAAGTCTTGCAGGTGTTCAGCGACGCTTTGGATTGAGCCCGCGATATTGTGTGCATCGCTGTCGCGTACATCGCCCAGATAAAGCCCGGCGGATACTTCCGGCCAAAGTTCCTGAAACTTTTCATAGGCTTGCGTTACCAGTTCGCGCCGATGAACCACGAAGAGCGTCCTGCCGGCCAAACGCTTGGCGTCGCAGATTGCCACGACCGTTTTGCCCGCCCCTTGCGCGTGCGTCAGCAAGCCGATTGTTTTCCCCTCCACGCGCATTTGAGCCAAAGCATCGAGCGCTTCGGACTGGTGAGCGCGAAGCTCGAAAACCTCGCCATGTTGCTTCGGTAGGAAATCATCGAACGACAGCAGCCCTGGAATGCTCTCGAGAAACAGGGCGAGCTGTTCTTTGACCTTCTCAGGCTCGTCGCGTAGTTCGCGATCCGTCCACCGGTAAACGCGCCAGCCGCCATGTATCAGGCTGTTCTGCCGCAACAAGTCGTCTTCATACTTGGCGACCGGTATGGCCGAGGGCAGGTGCCACGTCAGTCCATCGACTTCGAAGGCGACGCGGTGATCGAGCGTCCGAATGGCGTAGTCGATGAAGCGGCCCTTGCCGTAGATGTCTTCGACGGGGAGATCATACGCGAGCAACTGGACCTTCTCGATGCCAAATACCTGCGCGAACAGCTCGACGAAGAGGTCTTCGGGCCCACTACTTTGTGCCTGGCGTTCGCTGAGGTTGCTGGACATACGCTTTACCGCCGCAACGCGCTCAAGAGGTCTTGACGATGGCCGGTTTAAAACTGGACGTTCCCGTAGCTCATGACGCTCGCTTTAGTGCCCGGATTACCGAGCCAATAGCCTCATAAGCTTTCCAGAGCTTTGCGAGAGCAGCAATCTCAGCGGCGGTTGTTGCCGGACTGTGCGGATTGATCGCCGACGCTTGTTTGTGAATCTGTACCTGTATCTTGCGTAGCTGCGGTGTGTTCATATCATTTGGTTCCCTGTACAACTTTGCCAACAAGCCGACAAATGCTTCCGACGAGCGACGCGCCGGCGCCGTTCAGGACCAAAACGAATCCATGCCGGTCTTCACGCAAACGGCGCGTTGCCACAAACCCGCCCAGTTCCGGGCTGACCTGTGCCAGACGCTTCTCGATGGCCAGCAGCGCCTTTGAAGACTCAGGGCGGTTTTCGACCAGATGCAGAAAATACGCG
>DASVGM010000824.1:0-4884 GCA_036379555.1 Pirellulales bacterium
CGCCGCCACCGATGCCGGCGAAGCCTAGCTTCGCGCGGCAGCCACCTCTTCCGACAGCAAAAAGGCCCGCTTTCTGAACGGTGGGCGCCATGCGCGCGGGGCGGGAAAATCGCCCGACCATTGTAGTGCGGAATTCATTTACCGCACGCCGGCTGGAATGAGACACTTGGCGCTGCCGGAGGATGGGCCTCCTGGCCCGTCACCAGCCAGGATGATAGCCTGTGAAGACCATCCTACTCGAGTGCGTGAAAACGCCTCGTTCCGGCCCGCGTGCAGTATAGTAGTAGCGGAATTCGTAAAAATTCCGACCCCCTAACCCCTCGGTTCCGCCATGCGCGAACTATTAGACGAAAAATTGGCCCGATTTGAAGAGCTTGACCGCCAAATGCTCGACCCCGCGGTGCTGAGCAACTCACATCAGATTGCCGCGATTGCCCGTGAACGTGGCTCGCTGGCCAAGTTGGCGACCAAATATCGCCACTTTCTTGACCTGAACAAGCAAATCAGCGAGGCCCACGAAATGATCGACGCGGCCGACGCCGACCTGCGCGAGCTCGCCGAGGCCGAACTGCCCAAGCTGCGCGAGAATCGTGAGGCCATTTGGGATGACCTGCTCGACATGACCGTCGGCGGTGAAGACGCCAACCGCACGAAATGTGTGATGGAAATTCGCGCCGGCACCGGCGGCGACGAGGCGGCCTTGTTCGCCCGCGATCTTTACGAGATGTATCGCCATTTCGCCGAACAAAAAGGTTGGAAGGTGGAAGTGCTCGACATCAGCGCCACCGAACTTGGCGGCTTCAAGGAGATTTATCTTGGCTTGGAGGGCGAAGACGTTTACCGATTGCTGCGTTACGAGAGCGGCGGGCACCGCGTGCAGCGCGTGCCGGAAACCGAAGCCAAAGGCCGCATTCACACCTCGGCCGCCACGGTGGCGGTGCTGGCCGAACCTGAAGACGTGGAGATCGATCTCAAGCCGGAGGATTACCGGCTCGACCTCTTTTCGGCCAGCGGTCCCGGCGGCCAGCACGTGAACAAGACGCAATCGGCCGTGCGGCTGACGCATTATGAAAGCGGCATCGTGGTGCAATGCCAAGACGAGAAAAGCCAGCACAAAAACAAGGCCAAGGCGCTGCGTGTGCTGAAAAGCCGGCTGCTTGAGCACAAACGCGAGCAAGAGCACGCCAAACGCGCCCAGGAGCGTAAAACCATGGTCGGCTCGGGCGACCGCAGCGAGCGCATTCGCACGTACAACTTTCCTGATAACCGCGTGACCGATCACCGCATCAACCTGACGCTCTACAAGCTCGACAGCATCCTGGCCGGAAACTTGCAGCCGCTCAGCAACGCCTGCCTGGAATACGACCGGCAGCAGCAGCGATCACAGATGGATATGAAGGATGGGGCGTCGTAGCGTTTTGCCGCGAGGAAGGGCCATGCTGGCCCGCGCAAAATGCCCGACTTTGATACGATAACGAGTTGAGAATCCAGACTGGATTTGTTCCGCTCCGCCACCGCCGGGCAAGCCCCGATACCGTTGAAATAGATCGCTTGGCTGAACTGGAACAGGTTATCACTCCCGAACTGGGGCCCGGCAATCCCTATTGGATGCAAACCGCGTCAATCGGAGAAGGTGTACATTGACGCACGAAGTTACCCTCTGGGTGGTGCTGGCCATGGGCCTGCTAACGGACCTACCGATCCGTCCGTTGTTCAAGCATTCCCGTCGGCTGCGCGCGCAGGTGGGTGAAGACGGATCGCTGGTGGCCGAAGATACGCCGGGGCGGTCCAGCCTCTGCGGGTTTTTCTGTTTTGTTTATCGTTGTTAATCTTGTTGTCGAAATTATATGTTGCGAAAATCGATCGTTATGGCGTGTTGGTCGCTCGTTGTCGTTCATGCCGCGGCCGCCAGCCGTGCCGCGGCCCCGCCCTCAAAGCGCACGCCGGCGGGCAAGCCAGCGGCCAAGCTTCAGCTTCTCGTGCCGGCTTACTTCTACCCGGCCGGCGACGGGCTGAAAGATTGGGAGCGCCTGCTGGCGGCCGCGCGCGAAGTGCCGATGGTGGCCATCGCCAATCCCGCCAGCGGCCCCGGTGAACGGGCGGACGCGAACCACGCCAAGATCATCGGCCGCGCCGCGCGGGCCGGCGTGAAGATAATCGGCTACGTCAGCACGCGGTATGCGAAGAAGCCGCTGGCCACGGTCAAAGCCGAAGTCGATCGTTGGAAAGGTTTTTATCCGTCGATCGGCGGTATTTTCTTCGATGAGCAGGCCGGCGACGCCGCCCAGGTGGAGTATTATCGCGAAGCCTTCGCCTACGCCCGTGAGAAAGTTGAAAATGGCTTCGTGGCTTCAAACCCCGGTGTGCCGTGCGACGTGGGCTATATCGCCACGGCCAAGGCCGACCTGATTTGTGTTTTTGAGAACCATCAGGGCTTCGACGCCTTCCAACCGCCGGTCGCCTGGGGTGCGAAAGAGCGCCCTCATGCGGCCGCCCTGGCGTACGACACGATGAATGCGAATCAGATGCGCGACCGCGCGCGGCGGGCGGCCGAGCTCAAACTCGGTTATTTCTATGCCACCGATGACAACGGCGCCAATCCTTGGGATCGGCTGCCCGGTTACTGGGAAGATGAAGTGAAGGCGATTCTCGAAGTCAACGGCGCCGCGTCAAAATGAAAAGCCCGTTGATTGGCATGGTGGGCAATGCCCACCCTATGACCATGGCGAGTCGAATTCGTTACGCTTTGGCGACCAGCGGACGCAACGAGTTGCCGCCGTCCGCGGCCGGCGAGGGCGCGCCGCGACCGGCCAGTCGCGCCACGTGGGCCACCAGTTCCGCCGGCGGAATCGGCTTCGCCGTATGCACCTCGAAGCCGGCGGCCAAGGCCTGCAAACGGTCTTCCTCACGCGCGAACGCGGTCAGAGCCAACGCGGGCACTTTGCCGCCCTGCGCCACCGGCAGCCGCCGAACGGCGCGGATCAGATCGTAACCGTCCAGGTCCGGCATGCCGATGTCGCTGATCAGCACGTCCGGCAGCGTCGTCTGCAACTGCGCGAGCGCCTCGCGGGCGGACGAAGCGGTGGCGACTTCGGCATGGTAAAACGCAAGCACTTTGGCGATCGTCTCACGTCCGTCGGTTTCGTCATCGACCACCAGCACGCGAATGCCCGCCAAGTCGATCGGCGCGGCCGGCGCGGTCGGTGCGCACGGCGTGACTGCCGTGGGACGCTCGGTATGCGCTTCCGACGGCGGAGCGGCAACGGGCAACTCCACCACGAACGTGGCGCCGCGGCCGCGCCCAGGGCTGTGCGCGTGTACGTTGCCGCCGTGCAATTCGACAACATGGCGAACGATGGCCAGGCCCAACCCCAGCCCGCCGTGCGCGCGGCGCGTGCTGCTGTCGGCCTGGCGAAAACGATCGAAAATATGCGGCAAAAACTCTGCCTCGATGCCCTCGCCGTCGTCCGCCACCTCCAGCCGCACCCGCGCGCCGCGCCGGTTCAGAGTGATGCGCACCTGGCCGCCCGCGGCGCTGTACTTCACCGCGTTGATGAGCAGGTTCCAAGCCACTTGCTGCAAACGGTCGGGGTCGCCGGTGATCTGGCCGATCGTCGCGTCAAAGATGGGAAATAGTTCGATGCCCTTGACGTTCGCCGCCGGCCGCACCACATCAATGGCCGACTCAATCACCGCGGCGGGCGACACCGGCTGCACGTTCAATTTCAGCTTGCCGGTGATGATGCGCGAAACGTCCAGCAGATCTTCGATCAACTTCGACTGGGCCAGCACGTTGCGCTCGATGACATCCAGCCCGCGGGCGGTATCTTCGGCATCGAGCGTGCCGCAGCGCAAAAGCTGTGTCCAGCCGAGCATGGCGGTCAGCGGCGTGCGCAGTTCGTGCGAAAGGGTGGCCAAAAACTCATCTTTGATGCGGTTCGCCTCGCGCGCCTCGCTGTTGAGCGTGTTCTCAATGGCGATGGACGCCATCTGCGCAAGCTGCAGCAATACCGCTTCGTCTTCGGCGGTGAAGTCGCCGCGAAGTTTTCCGCAGACGTGCAAGAGCCCCATGTCGCGGCCATCGCGGCCGGTCAACGGAGCGGCCAGCCAATCGGGCGTGTCGGACGAATCCCACAGCGGTCGACCCAACGAAGGCCAAACCGGGTGCTCATGCAACTGCGCGGCGGTTAAACGGCCGGCGCGGTCCAGGGCCTGCCAGAGGGCGTGCAACTCGGCGCCGTTCGCTTGCGCCAGCGCGGCGCGGCGCGGCTCCAGTTCCGGCGAGAGGGACAGCGTCCGCCGGCATTTCGACCAGTTCTCGTCCCACGTGGTGACCGCGGTGGCGCGATGGGCGGCGGTAACGTCGCGCGCCGTGTCGGTAATCACCTGCAACATCGCCTCAAGCGACATGGCCGAGTGGATCGCCAGCGATGCCTGCGAGAGCTTGTGCAATTGTTCGGCCCGCTGCCGCAGCCCTTCAGCCTGCCTCTCCACCTCGCGTGTTTTTCGGTCTAAATCGAGAAATACCGAGACCTTGGTGCGCAGCACCTCCGGCACGACGGGCGCCAAGATGTAATCGACCGCGCCCAACGAATAGCCGCGGCTGACGTGCATGTCGTCGCCGTAGGAAGTAATGAAAATGATCGGCGTCGCTTCAGAACTGGCGCGTTGCCGAATCAGGCTGGCGGTTTCAAAGCCGTCCATGCCGGGCATGTTGACATCCAGCAGAATGACCGCGAAATCGCGCTTGAGCAATAGCTTGAGCGCCTCGCGGCCCGACGTCGCGGTGGCGATTTGCGCGCACACCCCCTCCAAAGCCGCCGACAACGCCAACAGCTTGTCGCGGCGATCATCGACGATCAAGATTGCCGGAGGAGAGTCGGA
>DASVGM010000825.1:0-6274 GCA_036379555.1 Pirellulales bacterium
CTCGGATTTCGCCGTGGCAGCGTATCGTGGGGCGGCTCGCCGAGCCGTCTTTCGCTTCCAGACGGGCCGGCGGCCCGCCCCACGGCGAGTTTTCGGATAGCCTCTAAGAGCGTCGAACAAAACGCCGCGCCCATCTAAACCATTAAACGGGGGCGGGCTCGTCTTGGAGTGCGTGCGATTTATCGCCGCTTTCCGTTGTCGCGGAGCGACCTTCTTTTTATCTCGGTGCGATTTGATTCGCCTCGTGCGGTCAGAAGGAAGGTCGCTCCGCGACGGATGAAAGCGGCGATGAATCGCCGCACTCCGAGACAAAAGACTGCTCGGCGAGCCGCCCCACTTCAGGGCCAACGACCGGCGCCGCGACGACAAAATACTTGCGAGAAATCAGCAGGGGCGGCGGGAATCGAACTCGCAACCTCTGGTTTTGGAGACCAGCGCTCTGCCAGTTGAGCTACGCCCCTAGCTTTCGTCTCGCAGTCAAACCTCCCGGAAGATTACTCAAGGATCTTCGTCACCACGCCCGAACCGACCGTCTTGCCGCCCTCGCGGATGGCGAAACGCACGCCGTCGTCCATGGCGATGGGGCTGATCAACTCAATCGAGAGCTTGGCGTTGTCGCCGGGCATGCACATTTCGACGTCGCCCGTCAGGTTGGCGGTGCCGGTCACGTCGGTCGTGCGGAAGTAAAACTGCGGCCGGTAACCGCTGAAGAACGGCGTATGGCGACCGCCCTCTTCCTTCGACAGAACGTAGACCTCGGCCTCGAACTTGGTATGCGGCGTGATGGAACCGGGCTTGGCCAGCACCTGGCCGCGCTCGATGTCGTCGCGCTTCAAACCACGCAGCAGGCAACCGACGTTGTCGCCGGCTTGTCCTGAATCGAGCGTCTTGTTGAACATTTCGACGCCGGTGCAGATGGTCTTGGCCGGCTTCTTCGAGAGGCCCACGATCTCGACTTCCTCGCCCACCTTAACCATGCCGCGCTCGATACGGCCCGTGGCGACCGTGCCGCGACCTTCAATCGAAAACACGTCTTCCACCGCCATCAAGAACGGCTTGTCAACCTCGCGCACCGGCTCGGGAATGTAGCTGTCCACCGCGTCGAGCAGATCCTGAATGCACTTCGTCGCTTCCGGATCCTTGGGGCTGTCGTAAGCCGGGCGGCCGGCGCCGCGAATAATCGGAATCTCGTCGCCGGGAAAGCCGTAGTGCGTGAGCAACTCGCGCAACTCCAACTCCACCAACTCCAAAAGCTCGGGGTCGTCAACCAGGTCAACCTTGTTCAGAAACACGACCAACGCAGGCACACCCACCTGGCGAGCCAACAAAATGTGCTCGCGGGTCTGCGGCATCGGGCCATCGGCGGCCGAAACGACCAAGATGGCGCCGTCCATCTGAGCGGCGCCCGTGATCATGTTCTTGATGAAGTCGGCGTGGCCCGGACAGTCGATATGGGCGTAATGCCGCTTGTCCGATTCATATTCGACGTGGCTGACGGCGATGGTCACTGTTTTCGTTTCGTCGCGCACCGTACCGCCCTTGGCGATATCGGCGTAGGACTTGAAATTGGCCATGCCCTTGGCCGATTGCACGGCCAGGATGGCGCCGGTGAGCGTCGTCTTGCCGTGGTCGATGTGACCGATCGTGCCGACGTTGACGTGGGGTTTTTTTCGTTCAAATGTTGCCTTTGCCATTCTGTCTCCCTGCGTGAAAGCAAGCGTTAAAAACTGATTGAAAGAAAGCTGCTGACGGGAGTCGGACCCGTGACCTCGTCCTTACCAAGGACGCGCTCTACCGACTGAGCTACAGCAGCCTTGGTGATGTTGGATTGTAAATGTTGGCTTTTGGTTTGCAAATGGTGCGTTTCAAAAAGTGCCTGTCAAAAAAAGTGCCTGTCAAAGCGGATCCTGCCAAAGCGGGTGAAGGGAATCGAACCCTCGTCTTTAGCTTGGAAGGCTATTGCTCTACCATTGAGCTACACCCGCTTGTGCTAAGTTGGGGGGTACAGGATTCGAACCTGTGAAGGCAGTGCCATCAGATTTACAGTCTGACCCCTTTGACCGCTCGGGAAACCCCCCGCTCAACAGCGAGCCGGAACGAGCTAGCGGAGGGACTTGAACCCACAACCTGTTGATTACAAATCAACTGCTCTGCCAATTGAGCTACGCTAGCCGACACTTACCCGCCATGAAAACCTCTAACTATAACGACCGGCGGCAATTATGCAAGTCGATCGGGGGAGAAAAAAAGCGGTCGTGTCCCGCCTTCCGCAAAAACTCCCCAATTCAGGCGTTCGTCCCGCCTGGTATTAAGGATTCGTTTCGGCCTTAAGAATCAGTGCGATCGGTTTGGTTGCAGAAACCCAGCCGGTTGTGCCGATAATCACAGCCACGAAGGCCCGCGCTCGCGCGGCCGGCGGAGTTGGTTTTGTCCATGCAGCGGGGGCTGCCTCTTTTTCACGCGGTAGCGATGCCTCGGCTTTGTCTCGCACTGATGGCGATCGTGCTGTCCTCAGGCTGCACGCTGCCCGATGTTTCGCGGCAAGGCACCGTTCACAACCCCTTTCCGCAACTGCAAAAAATCGCCGTCGCGCCGTTTTTTAATCTGAGCACGGAACCCACCGTCGACGGCCGACATGTGGCTTTGGCTTATTTCAGCGAACTACAAAACGTGCGGGGGTTCGAGGTCATTCCCATCGGCGTGGTGGAAAAAGCCTTGGAATCGCTCGGCCTGACGTTGAACGGTCCTGTCGAGGCCCGCAAGCTTGCCCAGTTTCTCGATGTGGACGCCGTGGTCGTGGGCGCGGTGACCGATTATTCGCCGTATTATCCGCCGCGGATCGCGTTGCAGGTGGAATGGTACGCCGCCAACCCGAATTTCCATCCTATTCCGCCGGGCTACGGCCTGCCCTGGGGCACGCCGCAAGAAGATGAAATACCCGGCCCCTTGATCTTTGAGGCCGAAATGGCGTTGGCACGCGCGCAGATGAAAACGCAGACTCCCAAATATGCCAAAGTCGCCGACTTTGCCCCGCCGCCCAATGAGGGCGAGGCCACAGACGCCGACGGTCAGCAAACGTCACCGAAAAGTGAGGAAGGCGAGGGAGAATTGGTAAATCATGCGCAGCCTGTGCCAAACGGCGCCCAGGCCGCCGCCGAGAACTGTCCGCCGAGCGGCCTACCGCCCGACTGGCCGGATGCGCGCGGCTTTCAGCCGCCCGGCCCCACGGCTTTTCCGCTACGAACCAAGGAGACGGCGGATCCCGTTTTGCGACACACCAAGACGTATAGCGGTACGGATCAGGATGTGACGACCGCCTTGGCAAGCTATGTCTATTTCCGCGACGAGGCCCGCTTTGGCGGTTGGCAGGGCTACCTGCAGCGCAGCGACGACTATATCCGTTTTTGTTGTTACATGCACATCGCCGAAATGCTCACCGCGCGTGGCGGAGCGGGCGAAACGCGAGTGGTGTGGCGCTGGCCGATTCGCCGATAAGACTTTCAAGGAAAACCATCCAAGGACTTCCACAACCAGACGTCCGTGACAGCCTTTTTTCACACGGCGTCGGCCCCTGCCATCTTCTGTCGCGTAAGGAGACCCAGCTTTGGCATCGCAAGACATTAACGTATTAGCCCTGGTCAAAGGCGCCGAGCGCTACGTATTTCTCTATGACGATGCCAGCCGCGCGGAAACATTGCGGGTGCTCGGCCGTTACGCGTCGAATCCGGAATTAAGTTTCACCTGGTACGACGCCGCGGTTTTGAGTCAAAAAATTCGCCAAGAGGCGCCCCGGCCCGCCGAGCCGGCCTCCAAAAGCCACCGCTTCAAGCTGCCGCTGACGACGGACTCGGAAGAGGGGTAAGAGGTTAGGGAATGGGAATTAGGGGTGGGGGTGAGAGATCAGGGATGAAAGGCAAATAGAAAGTGAAGCGTCGTAAACCCTGAACCCTGAACCCTGAACCCTCCGCCATGCAAACCGAGATTAACCGGTTTTTGCAGTACCTGACGGTCGAGCGGAAGAGCTCGCCGCTGACCATCAAGAGTTACCGTGAAGATTTGGAATCGCTGGCCGCGTGGCTGGGCGAACGCTATCCGGCGACGCCCGAGGCGGGCGACGTGACGACGCTCGACCTGCGCGGCTTCCTGGCGGCCTTGCACGAACGCCAGTATGCCAAAACCACGATCGCGCGGCGGTTGGCGTCGATGCGCAGTTTTTTTCGCTTCGGCCAACGCGAAGGCTGGACGGAGGCCAATCCGGCCAAACCGTTGCGCAATCCGCGCAAAAGCCGCTCGCTGCCGCACTTTCTCTCCTCCGATGAGCTCGACCGGCTGCTTTCGGCGCCGCCGGCAGACAAGCCGCTGGGGCTGCGCGATCGGGCCATTCTGGAAGTGCTCTATTCGGCCGGCTTGCGCGTCAGCGAATCGGTCGGGCTGAACGAAGGCGACATCGATTGGTCGCAAGGCATCTTGCGAGTGCGCGGCAAAGGCAAGCGCGAGCGGCTCGCGCCGTTGGGCAGTTTCGCGGTCAAGGCCGTCAAGCAATGGTTTGGCGTCAGGCGGCTTAGCTCGCGTGAACCAACGGGTATGGACGCGCCCGTGTTCGTCAACAAATCAGGTCGCCGGCTGACGACGCGCAGCGTGGGCCGCCTGCTGGAAAAGCACATCGCCGTGGCCGGCCTCGACCGGCGCACCACGCCCCACACCTTGCGGCACAGCTTCGCCACGCATCTGCTCGACCGCGGCGCCGACATCCGCAGCGTGCAGGAACTGCTCGGCCACAAGAGCCTGGTGACCACGCAGATTTACACCCATCTCAGTACCGCCAATCTTCGCGCGGTCTACGAGAAGGCGCACCCCCGCGCCCGTTAAGAGGCTATCCGAAAACTCGCTGTGGGGCGGGCCGCCGGCCCGTCTGACTGCAAAAGACGGCTCGGCGAGCCGCCCCACGATACGCCGCCACGGCGAAATCCGAGTTTTCGGATAGCCTCTAAGAGGCCATCCTCCGGACACGAAGCGCGGTTTTCGGATAGCGTCTTACCCGACGGCGGCCGTGCGTTCCGACGCGCGAGGCTGTTTGATCTGAGTATGCATCTTGAGCTGGCGGCATTGATGCAACGCCTCACGCGTGGCGCTGAGCATGGCGTCGGTGAGCTGCTCCAGTTGCCGCGCGTCGGCCAGTGCCCGCTCAAGAATCTCCGCCGACTGCTGCGATGTTTCCGCGTTGGCCCGCGATTGCCGCCCGACTACATAGCCGATCAACGCCACCACGGCCAATGCCATTGTGGCCGGTATGCCGGAAAGCTGGAAACCGTCAAAAAGGAACGACGCCATGAAAAAGATCCGCTGGAAAAAAGTCGCTATCTTATTGTAGCTCATTCCCCAGAGCGGGGATGCCATCGCCAGACGGGCCGGCGGCCCGCCCCACAACCCAGTTTTCGGCCAGCCATTCCGGCCAAACAAACGGCTTCTGTTCATGCGTCCAGAGATTTGTTAGCATTGGGACATGGAACGACAGCCGCAGCGCGTTGTCGGACGTGCCGCCCAGCACCATCCGCCCAATCGCTTTCTAACGACGCATCTTGAAGAGACATTCGACGATCGGCAGTACGACGAAGAACTGCTGGTCGACGAGCGGAAAACGCCGACGCAGTTCATCGCCGACGCCTCGCAGACCATCATCACCGAAAACAACAGCCCGGACCTGGGCTTTCGCTTTACCATCAACGCCTACCGCGGCTGCGAGCACGGCTGTGCGTATTGCTATGCCCGGCCGACGCACGAAGTGTTTGGCCTCAGTGCCGGGCTTGATTTCGAGACGAAGGTTTTCGTCAAGCACGCCGCGGCCGAGTTGCTGCGCCGCGAGCTGGCGCGGCCGAGTTGGCGTGGCGAGGTGATTACCATTTCGGGCGTCACCGATTGCTATCAACCTGCGGAGCGCCGCTTTCGTCTGACGCGCGGTCTGCTGGAGGTCATGAGCGAGGCCAACCAGCCGACGAGCATTATCACTAAAAACGCGCTCGTGCGGCGCGATCTCGATCTTTTGGCGTCGCTGGCCGAGCGCCGCCTGGCGCATGTATTCTTGAGCGTCACCACGCTCGACGCCGAGTTGGCGCGGCGCATGGAACCGCGCACGAGTCCGCCGGCGATGAAACTGGCCGCGATGAAAGCGCTGAGCGAGGCGGGCGTGCCGGTGGGCGTCATGGTCGCGCCGGTGGTGCCGGGCTTGACCGACCACGAAATGGCGGGCATTCTGGCAGCCGCCCGCGATGCGGGC
>DASVGM010000826.1:0-12995 GCA_036379555.1 Pirellulales bacterium
GCCCGAGGTGCTGCTGACGGACCCGCACTTTCATCATCTTCGCAAACGCGCCAACGAGGTGCGGCGGAACGTGTTTCGCCCGGTCAAATGGTTGTTTGCCGACATGAACGTGGCGCCGCAATATACGCTCGACGCGGTGGAATCCATCGCCACGTCGCGGCACGCACAGCCGCGTGGGCTGCTGCTGACGCTCAAGTTGTTGGAGTGGGAGTTGGCGGAGGAGACGCCGGCATATCTGGATCGCATTCGCGGTTGGGGTTTTCCTTTTGTGCGCGCTCGCCAGTTGCAGCACAACCGGCAAGAGATTTGCGTGGCGGCGTTGCGGAAAAAACCGCGACGACAGCATCTTGGAGTGCGGTAATTCATTACCGCTTTCTTCCGCGGCGGAGCCGCCTTGTCGCCGATGCTGGTGAGGGTTCATGTGCTATCCTTCCCACGGCGACGAATGAGAAGTCTGTAGGGAACGCCGTCCGTGGCGTTCCGTGAAATGGAGGCGACGTCGTTTCATCGCGCCCGGAACGCCGCGGAGGGCGTTCCTTACAGAGTGCGCGAAAGCGGCGATGAATCGCCGCACTCCAAGGTAGTTACCACTTCGCCTCGATTTCAATCAACTCATAAGGTGTGAACTGAGCCACGATCGTGTCGCCTTCGAGCGTCACGTTGCCAATCGTCTGGCCGAAAAAATCAACCTGCCGGGCGGAAGCGGCCGCTTTGAAACTTCGCAAGCGAACCGGGCCGCCTTTGCCTTCGGTTTCCCAAAGACGCGCGCGAAAGCCAACCACGCGGCCGTCTTGCTCGACGGCCTCCCAATGGGTCGTCACCACGTTCTTGGCGTCGATGTGAAACAGCCAGCCCGATGGCGATTTTGGCGCCGCCTGGCAGGCAACCAACGAGGCCGGCGACAGGAGTGACAGCGCGTCGGCCGCGGGGTGGCTGATTCCCGCCCCAATGCCGAGCGTAAACCGCCGCCGCGATTCTCCCCGCACCACGAGCAACGTATCCAACATGCGGTCGCCCACGCGGCGATGATACGGCCAACCGCCGGTGAGCAACGTGACGCGCGCTTTGGCGGCGCGAATCTCAATGAAGTAGGGCGCTTCGAGATTTCGCGCGTCGGTGAATTGCGAGGTCAGCCCGACGCTGCGGCGCAATTCGGCCGCTTCATCGCCCCAGGCGAAACGGCAAGCGTAGTAGGAGTTCCAAGGATCGGCGCGGGGCGGCAAGTCGGTGTCCAGCTCAATCTCCAGCAGCACCACGCGCGAGCCGCGCGCCAGCCCCACGCGCTGCGTGAAACCGGCGATGCGACTTCCTTCGGGATCGACCAGACGGCCGATACTGGTGACCTCATTGTACGCCGGGCCACCGGCGGAAAGCCGCACCTCATCGGCCAGCATGTTTGAATACGACGAGTCGGCGTCGGGATCGCGCCACACGTCGCCCGGCTTGGGCTTGGGCGGAGGCAAGCGAAAGGCCAATTGCTGCGAGAGGAGATTGCCGCGCTGGCCGACGTCGTAGATCGAACGAATGCCGCCCGTCTGCCGGCTGACGACCACCTGCACGAATTCATTGTTGATGGCCAGTTCTTTGTCGTTGGGCTTGGATTTGGTTTTGGCGGTCGGCGCGGTGGGCCGAGCGACCGGCAGAGCCGCGAAGCCCAGGGGTGGGATTTCCACGATGACCCGCGCCGACGTGCCGCTGGCCGAGCCGGGCGTTTCGATCGCCTGCCGCAGGGCAAAGCTATGCGGATTGAGCGCGAGCGTGGGGCGGCCCGCCGGGCCGTCTTGCGTTTCAGACGGGCCGGCGGCCCGCCCCACGGTTGATTCGCCGACGGGTTGGCCGGTCAGCCGTTCGGCTAGTGCTGCAGCGGCTTCATCCACAGTACATTGCGATGGCGGCCCAGGCTGCTCCGCTGCGATGGGTGTTCCGCTAAGCAGGCTCGCCAATGCCGTCATCGTCTGAGCGCTCTGCGCACGCAACTGGGCGAGGTGCTCATCGGCAAGGCGCGACAGAGGGTCCGACTCTTCGCGGATGATCGCCTGTCGCAAGTAAGGAGCGCGGTATTGATCGGCGCGGAACTTGTTGACGTCGCCGGGCCGGTCGGTCTTTTCAAAAAACTCGTCGAGCGTGACGAATTTGCCCAGCGCCGGCGCGTAGCTCGCCATGCGGCGAAGATCGGCGAAAAACGGATTGATCTGGCCGGGCCAATGCGCAAAGACCAGCGTTGCCACATGGTCCATGTCCATCGTCTCGCCCATTTTGCGAGAATAGCTCAACACGCTTTCAGCCTTGCTGGCGTCGAGCGGCAAGCGGCCCAGGGCGTCGATGGCGCTGGCATCGACGCCTTCCCAACGCATTTTGCTCTGGCCGCCTTGCGGAAAATGCCCGTCGTCCAGCGTGAAATGCAGCGCGCCAGAAAAACCGGCCGATGATAACACCGCCGGCAACAGCGGCGTCAGGCCAAAGCGGCGCCGCCCATAGACCGTGGGCCGGGTGTTGAAGGCTTGCTCGTAGGCCGCCAAGCCCCGAGCCAGTTCGCGGCGAATCGCCTCCATCGGCAGCAGCGGCAATTCCAATTCTGTGTATTCGCCGCCGACCAGCGAGAGACGGTTTTGAGCCAGCGCCTCGCGCAACGCCAGCAGCGTATCAGGCTGCTCGGCGGCCAGCCGCTCGGCCAATTCTCCGGAGATCAGCAAGTTCTTGGGGACTGGGTTGTCCAATTCGCCGCGCAACGAAGGCCCCAGCGTTGTGGGCGCCGTCAACACCAAATCAATCAGGTAGGCCTCGACCGGATAGAACCGCTCACGGGCCTCGGCCAGCACTTCAAAACAATTACGCAGCTTCTCGCGGGCCTCGTCCGCGCGCCCCTCGCAGGCGGCCGTGGCGGCGGCGATGGCAAGGTTGCGCAGATGAATCTCGTCAATGTTGCTCATGTAACGCATCTGCCGTGTCAGCAGTTCAACGAGCAGAAAGCACAGGCCCAGGGCGAGAAAATCGGCCGCCAGGTCGGCATCGACCGGCGGCGCGTCGGGCAGTTTGGCCAGCGCGGCGGCGACAATCTCCGCACGGGCTTGCGTCTTGCGCACGACGCAGGCGCCGGCGTCGTGAGCGCGGCTCGTCCAGCCGGCCACCAGCAGCGGCTCGCTCGGCGCCGGCACCACAAACAGCCGCTCCGCCACTTCGTCCGGCGGCCCATCCGCCCGATACCAGGTGGGCAGCCGCTCGGCCGAGGCCAACAGCGCCGGGTGCCACAGCGCCGACCAGGCGGCCAGCAGTCCCTCTGCCTCGGGCCCTTCCTGATAGACCGGAAAATCTTCCAGGCTGTGGCAGGGAAGCAGAATGGCAAGCTCGCGGTAGGGCATGGGGGCGGGTGAAGAGCTAGTAGGCGTTAGTTCAAGCTGAAATCGGGCGGAAAGTTCGGCCATACCACTGCGGCGGCCGCGCCCGATTTGACGGCTTCGAGCAGCAGCTCCGCCCGGCGCTGCACGTCGGTTTCGGTCAGCAGCTCTTGCTTGACCTCGAACTTCAGTTTGAGCGTGAAGGCCAGGATGTCGGTGAGAATGCCCAGCGGCACCTCGCGCGCGAGAACCTGATCGAGCTTTTCATGAACCTGCTCGAGGCCGGGCATCTCTTGCCAGAATACCTTGACCAGCCGCCGTTGCAAGGCGCTCTGCCGCCGGCCGGATTGCGGCGCGTAAACATCATCGAGAATTTCAATTTCCGCCGTGCGAAACAATTTGTCGGGCGGCAGTTCGCGGACCAACCGCGCCCGGCGCAGCCCGGCCAGCAAGAGGTTGAATCGCCCGTCTTCCAGCCGCTGGTGGGTGACGATGCGGCCCAGGCACACGACCGGATGCACCGGCGGGCGGCCCTCGTAATCGGCCTCCCAGCCGGCCGTGAGCACGGCCAGGGCCAACAGCCGATCGCCGTCGAGCGCCTCTTCCACCAGGTCGCGATAGCGCGGCTCAAAGATGTGCAGCGGTTGCAGCACGTGCGGAAACATCACCAGGTTCGGCAGCGGGAATAATCTGGCGACACCGCAAAAATCGTCGGCGGAAAAGGAAAGGTCGTCGGGGTTCAAGGTTCGGCGTTGGGCGGCGGGTCGAGATGGATCTCAGGAATCCGGTCGGCGACGATTTCAATTTGTGGAAACTCTTCCGTGCTGGCGACAATCTCGGCGAAGCAGGCGTCCATTTCGGCCAGGAACTTTTCCAGGTCGATTCCCCGATGGTGCGGCCGAAAATGCGCCAGGTAGCCATGCGCGCCGTAGTAGAGTTTTTTCGCGCCGCGAATGTTGCCGTTGCCAAAATGGTGCAGCGCCACCGCCGCCTGAATCAGTCCTTGCAAAAACTTGCGACCGGGGCCGGATTCGTCCGTCCACATTTCTTCCCACAGTTCGTGGCTTTCAAAGAAATCGCAGCGGTTAAAGTGCTCGACGCCTTCGAGGTAGCGCGGATCGTAATCGGCTCCTTCACTCATGGCGGCTAGTCGTCGCGCTGCGTAAGTGCCATGACAATCCGCAAAATGTAAAAGAACAAGAGGGCCAGCGAAGCGAACAGCGCTAGCGACGCCGCCACGTGCTGGCCGATGCGGTAATGGTGCAGCACGTTCGACGTATCGTAAAGAATGTATCCGCTGGCCAAACCGACCATGCAAAAACTGAACACGATGCCCAGGGCGAATTGCGGAAAGAACATACTGGCCACGACGCAACCCATGGCCACCAACCCGCCCAGCCACAAGGCGGTGCGCAGGAACGAAAAATCTTTGCCGGTCAGGAAAACAATCGCCGTCAGGCCGGTGAAGACAATCAGCGTCGCGGCGGCGGCGGTTGGAATCAGGCGCGCGTCTTGTCGCGAGGCGAAATACAAAAGCGGCAAAAAAATGAACGCCTCGGCCGCGACATACAGCCCAAGGCCGGCATACTGCTTACCGACAGAAGCGGCCGAACGCGCCCAGGAATCGGCCAGGTACGAAACACCCATAAACGCCGCGATGAGAATCAAATAACCGAAGCGAGTGCCGGCCACCAGCGAAAAATAGGCTTCAGGCAGGCCCGGCGTGTTGAGCAAGACGGCTTCCAGCCCGGCGAAGGCAAACACGGCCCCGGCCAGATGCAGATAGGTCTTGCGGATAAAGTCCGCCCGTTCGTTCACGTCGGCATGTGCGGCGATGGAAAACAGCGGAGCATTATAGGGATTGTCGGCGTAGCTCATGGAAACGGTTCCTTATGTGCCGTATCATTGGTTTGGTGCAATGATTTAACGTAGCCGTTGTCGGGGGTTTGGTCAAGCTGAACCAGCCACTGACCGAAAAGGTAATGCGGAACATGGCTGAGAAACTTGACGCCCGACGAACGATTGATCGGACAGTCGCGCGAATCGTAAAGCGGTTTCGGCCAGAGCAAGTAATCCTGTTTGGGTCGCGAGCTCGTGCCGACGCGCTGCCGGAAAGTGATATTGACCTGTTAGTGGTGATGAACTTTGAAGGGTCGAAGCTTGACAAAATGATCGAACTTCGCGAAGTGCTGAACGGGATACGCGTTCCGGTGGACATACTGATTACGACGCCCGACGATTTCGCTTGGCGGAAGGACGTCGTGGGCACCGTCGAATGGCCCGCGTATCGACAAGGCGAGATCCTTTATGCCCGCCCCTAAGAATCCGCAGATCACCATCCTCCGTGAATGGCTGGCAAAGGCCGACGACGACCTGGCGGCGGCCCGGCAGATTCAAAAGCTAGGTAAGGCGGCGCCGACGAGCACAGTCTGCTTCCACGCCCAGCAATGCGTAGAGAAGTACCTGAAAGCGTTGCTGATTCAGCATGGAACTCCCTTCGCGAAGACACATGACATTGCCGTACTTATGTCGCTCCTTCCCGGCGGCCAGCGGCCCTTGATGACAACCAAGGAACAACAGGAATTCACAAGTTACGCAGTCGTTACTCGTTACCCTCAAGCCGGAATTGTTATTTCTCCGCGTCAAGCGCGAACCGCATTGCAGGCAGCGAGGCGCATCCGGCGCGACGTTCGCCGCCTCTTGCCAACTGCCGCCCTGCGACGCGAAAAGTAGGGTAGCCATTGTCGGGTATGCGCGGTCAAGGTTCATTGCCAACGTCGCCGCGGCGCGGTCATGGTGAAGCCGGCGGCGCGGAGCCAACGCAAGCCGCCGTGGACCACCAAGGACATGGCGAACATAAAGCCGCAAACCGCAGCAATCGCATCCATTGGTGCGCTTCGATTAAGGTTAACGCTGCTAGCGACGACCATGATGCCTGGTATGAGAAGGATATAGACGGCCAGCAGCATGTTTGCCGCCCACGAATCACCCACAACGATACCAGTACAAATGCACGGTATCGCGGTGAGAATGCTGATGATCGGCAGTCCGATGAGAAGGCTCAACAGCGCGTCCGGCGGCGCGCCCGCGCCGCGTGCGGCCCCGAGGCACGCCGCCACCACGGCGGTTGCCGCAAAGATGTGACGGAGGTCAAAACGTCGGGCCTCGTCGGTCGCCGCATCCGCCGCTCCGCACACTGGGCGAATTCGCCAAGCAACAAAAAACCGTATCACCCACAACGGCGATTGAGTGGCCAGCATCGCCAGCGGCGCCATACCAAGCATTTCCGCCACCTCGCGTAGATTCGCCCGGCCGTGCCAGGCCCAGCCGATATACAGACCGAGCGCCAGTGCGAGCGCGCCGCCCAACACCTCCGCTAGCCGGCTCTTCCAGCCAGTCGGCCCGAAGACCGCCCAGACGGCCAACCAATTCCACTGGCCGAGCAGCAATCCCATGAGTGGCCCCGCCAGCCACGCCGTGTCTATCCTCGCGATGAACAGCGAAGAGGCAAGATTCAGCACTGAGAGCAGCGCGATCATCGACCAAAAAACATTTGCCGGTTGAAATCGCATTCGCTCGTTCATTGTGGATTCAGGCGGCGCGGATCGTGCTCACGCCGGCAATTTCGCCTGCCGCGGAGCAACATGTTATCAGTGCGTCTACGAAACATGTCGCTCGATCTTAGGCGGCTGAATGCGCGTGGTGTGGGGCGCGGCCCTGGAAATATTCTTTTTGGTTCATCCGGAAACGGCACTAGCTGAACCATTATTGGGAAGTGTTGCGAAATGTGGCAATGTGGAATAGGCTTTTAACCGCTCAACTCTTCCTGCCGGACGCGCAGACGGCGGATGGCCAAAGCTCGGCCGGTCGCTGCATCGACGTCGACGATGCTGCCGTTGAGACGCACGTCGTCGGTGGCCACGTCGAACTGGGTGGGGTTGAACGTGAGCGTGGTTTCCAAAACTCGGTCGATGCGCCGGCCCAAAATGCTGGCGTGCGGCCCGGTCATGCCCACGTCGCACTGAAAGGCGGTGCCGCCGGGCAACAACTCCTCGTCAGCCGTGGGCACGTGCGTGTGCGTGCCCAAAACCGCCGAAACGCGGCCATCGAGATAGCGGCCGATGAGCTGCTTGTCGCTCGTCGCCTCGGCGTGAACGTCCACCAGAATCACTTTGAGTTCCGGCGGGATCTGTTTCAGCACGCGATCGACCGCGGTCCAAGGACAATCGACCGGCCGCATGAAAACACGGCCCAATAAGCTGACGACGGCCACCGACACGCCATTGCGGGCGGTGAGCACCATCAGGTCGCGGCCGGGCGCGGCCGCGGGAAAGTTGGCCGGCTTGACGATGTTGGCCGCTTTTTGCAGGACGGGGTTGATCTCGCGGCGGCGGTAGATGTGGTCGCCCAGCGTGATGCCGTCAACGCCCGCGGCGATCAGCTCGTGGTAAATCTCCGGCGTAATGCCCGACCCGCCGGCCACGTTTTCGGCGTTGACCACCACCAAGTCGAGCTTTTCGCGCTCGATCAGCCGCGGCACCGCTTGCACGACGATCTGCCGGCCCGGCTTTCCCACCACATCGCCAATCAGTAACAAACGCATATAGGACTCCTCTAGCTAACCTCTAAAAAGCCTTGCGTGATTCCGGGGAGCGGCATCGTGGAGGATGGGCTTCCTAGCCCGTCACCAAACAACGGGACGGGCTAGGAAGCCCATCCTCCTTTTTCCAACACCACGCAAGGTTATCTAGCTAATGGGCGATCTCCGTAAATCTCGACTCGCGAAGCACCGTCACCTTGATCTCTCCGGGATACGTCAACTGCTCTTCAAACGCCTTGGCGATGTCATAGCAGATTTTGGCGGCGCTGGCGTCGGTGGTGTCCTTGGAGCGAACCAACACGCGCAGCTCGCGGCCGGCCTGAATGGCAAACGCCTGCTCCACGCCGGGAAAGCCGCCGGCGATCGTTTCCAACTCCTCCATTCGTTTGATGTAGCGTTCCAGCGTTTCGCGGCGGGCGCCGGGACGCGACGCGCTGCAGGCGTCGGCGGCGGCCACCAGCACGGTGTAGGGGTTTTCCACGCGCAGGTCGTCGTGATGGCCCAGGGCGGCATGCACCACCTCGGATCGTTCGCCATAGCGTTTGAGCAGATCGGCGCCGATTTTGGGATGCCCGCCCTCGGCTTCGTGATCGGCGGCTTTGCCAATGTCGTGCAGCAGCCCGCAGCGGCGGGCCAGCCGCGCGTCGAGCCCGATCTCCTCGGCGAGCATGCCGGTGAGAAAAGCCACCTCGATGGAATGCCGCAGCACGTTCTGACTGTAACTGGTGCGAAATCGCAGCCGGCCCAACATGTGAATGACCCGTTCGTTCAGATTGGGCACGTCGGCCTCTTGGGCCGCTTCACGCCCCAGCTTTTGCAGGTGCTGTTCGAGCTCCGTTTGCGTGGCGGCGACCACTTCTTCGATCCGCGAGGGGTGAATGCGGCCATCGGCGATGAGCTTCGTGAGCGCGATGCGCGCCACCTCGCGCCGCACCATGTCAAAACCGCTGACGATGACCACGCCGGGCGTGTCGTCAATGATCACGTCGACGCCGGTCGCTTTCTCGAAGGCGCGGATGTTTCGCCCTTCGCGGCCGATGATGCGGCCTTTCATGTCGTCGTTGGGAATGTCGACCGTGCTGGTGGTAGTATCGGCGGTATGGGCCGCGGCGTAGCGTTGCAACGACGTGAGCAGGATCTCACGCGATTTTTCCTCGCAGGTTTCATTCAACCGTTTTTCGTGCTTGGCGATGATCGCCCCGGCCTGACGCTGCAACTCCGTTTCAAGTAGATTCAGCAGCCGCTGTGTGGCTTCCTCCTGGCTCAGTCCGCTCGCCTGATGCAATTGGTGCCGCTGTTCGTCGATGAGCTTCGCCAGTTCGTCTTGGCGGCGGGCGGTTTCTTCAATGCGCTCGGCCAGCTTGCGCTGATTGTTCTCCACCATTTTTTCTTGTTTGCGAAGCTGATCCGCCTGCTGATCGAGCGCGTCCTGGCGTTTATCGACCAGGCGTTCGCGTTCGTGCAGTTCTTGGCGCACCAGGCCCAGCTCCTTCTCGCCCGCGGCACGTTGCGAGATGGCGACCTCTTTGATTTCCAACTCGGCCTCGCGGCGGCGAGCGTCGATTTCGCGCTCGGCCTTCTCGACGAGATCGCGGGCGCGCGTCTCGGCGTCTTTCTGACGCAAATAGTCATAGCCCTTGATGAGCAGCACCGTCGCGGCAAAAGTCGCGACGATGAGAATAATGATTCCCGGTGTTGCCAGCATAATTTCCCCAATGAACGTCATCGCAGCCGCTTGGCGGCGGATTGTTGGTTGGCGTCAAACAAGGAAAAACAGCCGGCCGCCGTTCGGCGGCGCCGTGAAATTCGACTGGGTGAAACGACGGTTGGAAGTGAGACTGGCCGTTGATGAAACTCTGCCGGTTCGTCGCCGCGAGGGCGTGGCATCCGGCCGCAAAAGGGCGTCACAATGCATCCGCCAGCCCAATGTAACCGCCAGCCCGATCATTTCCGCGGCTGCGATCATATCCGCAGGCATCGGGGCCGCCGTAGGCGTCTGAGTCGCCGCTGTTGGAACCACCGCCATTACGGACAACTTCCGGCTGAGGAACCTGCTTGGAGCTCGGCAGCATACCGAGCAACTGCTGCAAGAGGATAATCAGTAAGTGCATCGTTCTGCCAACTTCTGTATCAGGCTGGTTCTCGCTACCTGCAATCGAAATCCAGTCACAAATTCATTCGTGCTGTTTTTCTCGGCGGCCGGCCCTGGAAAGAGGGCTTGCCGCCGGGTTTGTTCGCTAACGCGTCTTTCATACTACCAGAGTTTGGCCGGTTCGCAACCAAAAAGTGGCGAGGCCGCGCGTGGCGGGTGCCGGGAGAGTGTCGCGGAGAGCGGACTTGTGGCAAAGTAGCCCGCCGGCGCCGTCCGCTCGCGCGATACAGAGGTAAACCGGCTTGGGAGCGGAGCGAGAAAATGCCACCAGCAGTGAAGGCGCTGCGGATGCCCTTACTGCGCGGATGAATAGAGCGGAGAGGACAGGATTCGAACCTGCGGACCAGTTTCCCGGTCACGGGTTTAGCAAACCCGCGCTTTAGACCACTCAGCCACCTCTCCGTAAACTTGATTTATCTTTGCGATGTGCGGCTACGCCCGTCAAGAGCGATTCTATGCAATCAGGCCCGGCCTGCAAGTGCCGCCGCCGGCATTGCCCGAAAATTCGGCACAGACAAGCTGGATTTCAAGACAGATTGCGTCACGGGCCTCATTTATAGAGTATACATGGGGATTATCCTTCATGCCGACTTAGCCCCGGAAGAGAACCATGCGGCCGTTTTTGCTTGCCACGCTGCTGTTTTTTGGCGGCGTCCTCACGACCGTAGCGGCTGAAACCGCCGCCAACAGCGCCCTTTCTTCGATCACCTCCGCCGACCTGCGACGGCACGCCGAGCGCTTGGCGGACGATACCCTCGAAGGCCGCGAGGCCGGCAGCCGGGGCGGTCAGGCCGCCGCGCATTACCTGGGCCGCGAGTTTCAGCGGCATGGGCTGGCCGGCGGCGCGACGACCCGCAGCTACTATCAAACCTTTTCGGCCCAATATCGAAATATTCTGGGGCTGCTGCCAGGCAGTGATCCAAAGCTGAAAGACGAGGTCATCCTCATGGGCGCCCATTACGATCATGTCGGCTATGGCAACGCGCAGAATAGTTATGGCCCCACCGGCTACATTCACAACGGCGCCGACGACAACGCCAGCGGCGTATCGGGCCTGTTGGAAGTTGTGGAAGCGTTTTCACGGCTGCCAAGCCAGCCCAAGCGTTCGGTTCTGTTCGCGTTGTGGGATGGCGAAGAAAAGGGCCTGCTCGGTTCGGAACATTGGGCCTCACACCCCACCGTGCCGCTCGATCGCGTCAAGCTGGCGATCAACCTCGACATGATCGGGCGCTTGGCCCGTAAACGCGTGGAAACCTATGGCATTCGCACGGCCTCCGGCCTGCGCCGCTTCGTCAGCCTTGGCAATTCGGCCACCGATCTGACCTTCGATTTCACCTGGCAGATGCGCGACGATAGCGATCATTATTCGTTTTTCAAACGGAACGTGCCGGTGATCATGTTTCATACGGGCCTGCACTCCGATTATCACCGGCCCAGCGACGACGTCGAAAAACTCGATTTCGTCGGCATGGAAAAAATCACGCGCATGTTATTCAGTTTTGTAGGTGAAGTAGCTGACGCTCCGCGTTTGTATGGCTTCCGCGGCGCCTCGCGTGGCGAGAATGAAGAGACCCATCGGCAACGCGATCAAGCTTTGCCGGCGATGCCGTCGCGACTGGGCGTCACCTGGCGGAAGGAAGCGAACATCGAGGGAGCGGTGGTGGCCGGCGTCGTGCCGCGCTCGGCGGCGGCGAAAGCCGGCATTCGCGCCGGAGACCGCATCGTGCGCTTCGCCGGGCAAGAGGTGCGCCAGGCGGAAGACCTGCGGCAGCTTGTCTTGGCCGCCGAGAATCCAGTCGCGCTCACGATCGAGCGAACCGGCGCCGCGCAGCCCATCACGTTGAAGGCTGAGTTGACCGGGCCGGCGATCAGTATTGGCATTTCATGGCGTTTTGACGACGCCGAGCCGGGCGTGGCGATCATCTCGCGTGTCGTACCCGGCTCGCCGGCGGCGGCGGCGGGTCTGCGCGTCAACGACCGGGTGTATGAGGTTTCCGGCGAGACGTTCGCCGGCGACGCCGATTTTCGCGCGTTGCTTGACGGCGGCGACGAACATCCACTGGAGTTTCTCTCCGAGCGACAAGGACGCTTGCGAAGCGTGATCGTCAAACCGCTTCTCCCGATGGCGAGCGAGTTTTAGCGCGGATTATTCATCGGTTCTCGCCTGGGCGGCGCATAGCTCGTAGCGGAACTCGTGGGAGTTCTGGAAGTAAACCGCGGCTACAGCCGGACTTCTCACGAAGTCTGCTACGGGCCGTGAGCGCGGGGAATAATTCCCTGCGCCGCCGGCTCTCACTTAGGGGCCAATTCATCGCCAAACACGATGTCAGACAGCACGCAACGCAGTTCGGACGACATTGGATTATCACAGTTCGATTTGCGCGCCATGTTCGCTTTCGTCACCGCGGTAGCCGCGGTCACGCGACTGGCCGTGAGTCAGTTCGCCGGCTGGACGATGGTGGTCATCGCCCTGCTTCTTGGGGCTTTGAATTGTGCGGGGCGATTGCGGAGCATGCAAAGCCCGGCCGCTCGGCCGCGCCTGTTTCGGCTTGGCTGGGCGCTGTTGGCGTTTTCGCTTCCTCGTTGGCTATTACCTCTGGTGCGGCGCGGGGCTGAGTTTCCTCTGCGCCACTCACATGCGCTGGCTGACGTTGCTACTCATGGCAGGTGTCGTGTGTTCGTTATTGGCGTTTTAAGCCGTAACGACTTCCAAAGATTCAAGCGGTCAATCACTGCTCCACCGGCGTAAAGCCTAATGTCGCGAGATTAAGCGACAACCTGACATTCAGCGACCGTAGCGCAAGATGCCCTCGGCTTGCCCGAGGGAGTTTCCCGTTGGCCGTCTACAAAGTCGGCATTCCCTACCCTCTCGATTTTGCCCCGCTTGGCCGCCTTCGGCGGCCAAGCG
>DASVGM010000827.1:0-5642 GCA_036379555.1 Pirellulales bacterium
GATGACATGGTTTGGCTGCGGTTGAGTTAGGGCGTTGAGAGGTTCGGGAGAGAGGACATAAGCTGGCGGGCGGAAATCGTTCGCGAGGGCAAAGGCCGCGCGTGCGAACGAAGTGAAGGTCGCTGCGCGACAAGGGAAAGCGGCGATGAATCGCACGCACTCGACGATGAGCGGAAGGACGCCGACGAGCGAGGCAGAGTGCCCTCACCCCGGCCCTCTCCCAGAGGGAGAGGGAGAAAGAAACTGCCCTCACGCCAAATGCGCGCAACGACGGCGGAAGAACGGAAGAACGGAAGAACGGAAGAACGGAAGAACGCTGCGCTGTTTGGACCGAGCGCGAACGCGGGCGGCAAGCCGTCGAGCGAATTGTTCCGGGCTATACATCACGATCCTCCATCGGAAGTGCCTCTTCTGTCCGGAGGGAAAGTAAACCAACAAGGCCAATCGGCCAAGCGAGTGTAGCCCATCATACGGGGCAGGTTTAGCTTGTCAACCACCCTCCCGAGAAAACAGTTTTGCCGGCGACGTTTTTGGTTGGAGAAACGTGCGGCGTAGGCCGCGATTAGGCGCGTTGGGCCGTCAAGCGCCGGGCGGGCCGCTCGGCATCGCGTGAGTCGGCCCGCGACGCGGTCGGGCCGCGCCGGCCCCTTACGTCTGAATGGCAGCTTGCTTGCACGGCGGCTTGCCGCATCGCGGCATTCCAGATACTCTTTAGACGGGTTTGTATACAAACCGGTTGGTCACGATTTAAGAACTTTGGCGATCGCGATGACTAAAATAGAGAGGTATCCATCCATGCGACAAGTTCAACGGCAAGCGGGCGAAGCGGGATACGGCATCGGGCGGCGGCAGTTCTTAAAGACAACGGCCGGCGCCGGCGCGGCGCTGTTCGCCGGGCCGGCGTTGGTGCGCGGCAAAAACCTGAACGACAAGCTGAACATCGCCATCATCGGCTGCGGCGGGCGCGGCGGCGCGAACTTGAAGGGCGTGGCCGCCGAAGGAGACAACATCGTCGCGCTGTGCGACGTGAACGCCTCCAATCTCAACGCCGCCGCCGTTCAATATCCGCAGGCGCGAAAATACACCGACTTTCGCAAACTGCTCGATCGCCCGCAAGATTTTGACGCCGTGGTGGTGAGCACTTGCGAACACACGCACGCCTTCGCCACGCTGCCGGCGCTGGAGCAGGGCAAACATGTTTATTGCGAGAAGCCGCTGACGCACAATGTTTACGAGGCGCGCGTCATTCGGCGGGCGGCGGCCAAGGCCAAGGTCGCCACGCAGATGGGCACGCAGATTCACGCCGGCGACAACTACCGCCGCGTGGTCGAACTGATCGAAACCGGCGCCATTGGCCCGGTGCGAGAGGCGCACGTCTGGGTGTCGCGCGCCTGGGGCCTGCAATCGGCCGACGACGCCAAAAAACATGGCGATATCGTCGCCATTCAAGAACGCCCGACGGCGGCCGAGCCGGTGCCCTCTTGGCTCGATTGGGATTTGTGGCTGGGGCCGGCGCCGGAGCGGCCTTTCAACGGTGTCTACGTGCCAGGCCCCAAGTGGTATCGCTGGTGGGATTTTGGCAACGGCACCATGTCGGACTTGGGAAGCCATTGGATCGACTTGCCCTTTTGGGCGCTCAAGCTCGATCACCCGCTCACCATTGAGGCCGCCGGCCCCTCACCGCACTCCGAGTTGGCGCCCGCTTCGATGCAGGTGACGTATGAATATGGCCAGCGCGGCGAATTGCCGCCGGTGCGGCTGACCTGGTATCAAGGGCTGAACAAGCCGGCCGTTCTCACCGAGGGGCGCATCCCGTCCTGGGCGAGCGGCGTGCTTTTCGTCGGCGACCAAGGGATGCTGTTGGCGGATTACTCAAAGTACCTGCTTTTGCCCGAAGAACGCTTCACCGGCTTTCAGCGGCCGGCGCCGTACATTGCCAGTTCGCTCGGCCATTACAAAGAATGGCTGCACGCCTGCAAGACCGGCGAGCCGACCACATGCAACTTCGATTACGCCGGCAAATTGACGGAAGCGAATCACTTGGGCAACGTCGCCTTCCGCACTGGCAAAAAGCTGGAATGGGACACCGAGAAGCTCTGTGCCACGAACGCGCCCGAGGCCGACGCCTTCTTGCGCCGCGAATATCGCAAAAGCTGGCAAGGGCTGGGATTTTAGATTTTGGATTTTGGATTTTGCGTCGCCCGTGCTACGATGCGGCAGGTTTGGTTCCGGCACGGACGCGATAAAAGGAGTTTTAGTGATGCGCGGCGGGCGAATGGGTTCGGCGGTGACGTTGGCGGGCGGAGTGGCGATCGGCTTGGCGATCGGCCTGTTCAGGCCGCAAACAACCATCCACGCGGTCGCCACCGATCGTGTTGACAACTGCGCCATGGCCACCGGGCCGTTGGATGACGACACCGAGGCCCTGTTTTACCTAGATTTTTTGAGCGGTGAATTGAAAGCGACGGCGCTCAGCCCGATCGCGCGGAAATTCTTCGCCTCCTTCAGCGCCAACGTGAACAACGACCTGGGAGTCGATCTGGCCAAGCACCCCAGATACCTGATGGTGACGGGCAACTCCGTCTTTCGCCGCGGCGGCGGCCAGGTGCAGCCGGGCAACTCGGTGGTCTACGTCGCCGAGTTGACCAGTGGCAAAGTGGCCGTCTATGCGGTTCCTTGGTCGCAGGCCTATGCCAACGCCGGCCGGCAAATTCACGCCCCGCTGGTGCTGCTAGATACCTACCCGATGCGCGTCTCGTTGGCGCGTGAGGAGTAAAACAGCGCGATGCAGATTATCGTCAACGGCCAGTCGCGCGAGGCGCCCGACGGCCTCACGATCGCCCAATTGCTCGCGGAACTGAAGATCGAAGCGAAGCATGTGGCCGTGGAGGTCAATATGCAGCTTGTGCCGCGCGGCCGTCACGCCGAGCATGCGCTGCTCGCCGGCGACCGGTTGGAAGTGGTCACCTTGGTGGGCGGCGGGTAAAGTGAAGGCGCCCTTACTCTCGCGGCGGAAGTTGCTCGATGACACCGCTCAGAAAGCGCGCCAAGCGATCGGAAAAGCCGAGCGCGTCTTGCTTGAGTTTGAGCATGTCCTTCACGCTCGACGGCCGGCGAAAGATCGCGCCGGCCGCGGCGCCAAAGCGGGCCGCGTTGCTCGTTTGCCGCGCCAGCATCTCGATCTCACTCGGCAATCGCTCATCGACGGCGTCGCTGATAATGCGGACGCAAAGAAACCTGGTTTTCGCCCGCCGGCAGGCCTCGCCCACGGCCCACGATTCCAAATCGACGGCCAAAGCGCCGGTGGCCTTGCCCAAGGCCTCTTTGGCCGCCGGTTTGCCCACCAGGGCATCGGCCATGACGCAATCGCCAAAGTGGACGCTTTTGTTCGCCGCGGAGGCGTCGAGTTTCAAATCAATAGCCAGGCGGCGGCCGTCGGGCCGCAGCAGAGCATTTGCCATGACCAGATCGCCGCGCCGCAAACCGGCGTTAAGCCCGCCTGAAAAACCGGCGGAGATCACCCAGTCAGGGTGATGGCCGGCAATGACAAGCTCGGTGCCCGCCGCGGCCGCATCGTGTCCGACGCCGGTCTCGGCGACCACGACCGATCGGCCATGTAGTGTCCCTGCGCGCAGGGTCAGCGCGGCGGCCTGGGTGGTCACCGTACCTGTCAGCAGGTCTTCAAATCCGCCCGCCTCGATGCCCAAAGCGAAGATGACCGCCACGTCGCAGGGCGCGATCGCGCGCTCGGCCGCCGGCCTTTGGGTGGCGGCGCGTACGGCCTCGGCGGCGGATTGCCGCACTTGTTGCTGAACCCATGAACGCAGAAGGTTTTGCCACATAATGGTAGTACCCCGGCAGGTTAGATAATCCGACGTTCGCTATTATTCTCCGGCGAAGCCCAGTGCTGCAAGTTAGAGGCGTTCCGAAAACTCGGATTTCGCCGTGGCGGCGTATCGTGGGGCGGCTCGCCGAGCCGTCTTTCGCTTCCCGACGGGCCGGCGGCCCGCCCCACCGCGAGTTTTCGGATCGCCTCCTAAGTCGCCCGTGAAAACGATTCTCGGCGCGAGTGCGTTGCCGCTTTGATGTCGGAGTAGTATAACCTTCGTTATGCTTCCCGACCTACCACGAGGATTCCGCCTGAGCGGCGTTTACGCCGGCATGAAGCGCAATCCCGATAAACTGGATGTATCGCTGATCGTCTCGGATCGACCGGCGACCGCGGCTGGCGTTTATACGCAAAACCTCGTCTTCGCCGCCCCTGTCAAGTACGACCGTGCGCGGACGCCATGCGCCGACGTGCGCGCGGTGGTCATCAATTCGGGCAACGCCAATGCTTGCACCGGCGACCGCGGCGACCGCGACGCCGCGCGCATGGCCGAATTAGCCGCGGCCGCTTGCGGCGCCGCCGGCGAACCGGTGCTGGTCATGTCGACCGGCATCATCGGCGAGTTCTTGCCTATGGAGAAGATCGCCACGGGCATTGCCGCCGCAGCCGAGCGTTTGGCCGCTGACGATGCCAGTATGGTGGCGGCGGCACGCGGCATGCTTACGACCGATACGCGGCACAAATTGGCGGGTCGCACGCTGCAAATGGGCGGTCGCGAGGTGCGCGTCATGGGCATGGCCAAGGGAGCGGCCATGATCGGCCCGCGGATGGCCACCATGTTGGGGCTGATTCTGACCGACGCTCCGTTGCCGCCCGCGGTGGCGCAACAAGTCCTTTCGGCGGTCGTGGCCGACAGTTTCAATTGCATCAGTGTTGACGGTCATACGAGCACCAACGATACGGTGCTCATGCTGGCCAATGGTGCGGCCGGAGGCGAGATGCCGGCCGGCGCGGACCTTGCCCAGTTTCAAACAGCGCTCGGCGACGTGTGCATGGAACTGGCCCGGGCGATTCCCGCTGACGGCGAGGGTGCGACGCACCTGGTGACCATCGACGTGCGCGGTTGCGCAAGCCGTGAAGCCGCGCATCGCATCGCCAAGACCATCGCCGAAAGCCCCTTGGTAAAGACCGCCGTGGCGGGCGCCGATCCCAATTGGGGCCGTATCGTTTCGGCGGCCGGTTACGCGGGCGTGGCCTTCGATGCGGCCGGCGTCACGTTGCACGTCAACGGCAACCGGCTTTATCAGGCGGGTTCGCCCGTCGCCTTTGACGCCGAGCGCGTTTCGCTGTCGATTCGCGACCAGTACGAAACGATGATCGAGTTGGATTTCAGCGAAGGTCAGGCCGCGGTACGCTTTTGGACCACCGACTTGACGGCGGAGTACGTGCGGCTGAATGCGGATTATCATACATAATGTTTTGTCCGCGCTCTATTTTCGGGCGGGATCTCTTCTAGGGTGGGCATTGCCCACCACGAACTTTTATCGATTAAAAACGGACAACTATGCCCGGAATTGAACTCAAGGTGCCGACCGTCGGCGAATCGATCACGGAAGTCCAGCTTGGCCAGTGGCTAAAGGGCGAAGGCCAATTCGTCGAGCGCGATCAGCCGATCGTCGAGATTGAATCGGACAAAGCCACAGTGGAGATTTCCGCGCCGGCGTCCGGCAAAGTGACCAAGGTTCTCAAACGCACGGGAGAGAAAGCCACGGTCGGCGAGGTGGTGGGCTATCTCGAAGAAGCGCCGGCCGGG
>DASVGM010000828.1:0-2904 GCA_036379555.1 Pirellulales bacterium
GGGCCTCCTGGCCCGTCACGTTCGCTTGGTGACGGGCTAGGAAGCCCATCCTACACAGCGACCGCCCCGCAGCACCCGAATAACTCAGCTTGGACAAGGCGCTAGATCATCTTAGTCCAAATTCTACTCCAACTGAATCCGGCGTCCATCGCCGACTACAAATCGCCTCGTGCTCGTCGGCCACGGCCGTCGCTTTCCCGATTGCGGCGCGGGGGCTATAATATGGTCGCGGTTCGGCATCAAGCTGCATTCGTCAGCAGAAGACCGGACACCATTTCGGCTGGCGTAAAACAGGCATCACGTCGGAATTGTATCCATGAACGAAACACGTCCTGGCGATCGTCAGCGTCGGTCGTTAAATCCACGCGGCGCTTTTACGCTCCTTGAACTTTTCGTTGTCATCGGCGTTATCTGCTTCCTGCTCGCAATGCTGTTGCCCGCCGTTCGCACGACGCATGAACCAAGCCGCCGCAGTCAGTGCCGCAACAACCTTATGCAGATTGGCTTGGGCTTGCAGACCTACGCCGATATCAACAAGTGCTTTCCTTATGATGCGTTGTGGGGCCAATACTCGCCGAGTGAGACGGGTAACGCGAATGCGAAACAGCGCGCCTACCATTATCCGTGGAGCGTGAGCATCCTTCCGATGATTGAGCAAGTGCCCTTCTACAATGCCATCAACAAGCGAACGGCCTTATGGAACCAGAGCCAGCAATACGGCACCGGCGGCGTGGCCAAAACCACGCCGCCCGCCTATTACAGTTATCTCCAAACACAGCAAGTCCCGCCGTACCGCTGTCCATCGGACGCGATTTTCAACGGTCCCGCCGACCTTCCGGGATCGTGCATGTGGAGCAACTACGCCGGCAGCGTTGGCGTCGGTTTTTATTCGGCAAGGCTGAAAGAGGGCGCAACGAGCGAAAGCGAGACCACCGCGCCGCCGCAGGCGCGTGGACTGTTCGCCTTTAACGACCCGGTGGCGTGCGACGCGGTGAAAGACGGCGCCTCGAACACGATCGCCGTCGCGGAAGTCACGGCCAGCGGCGCCGCCGCGCCAAAGGCCGCCGGCGGCAACCAGTACAACGCGAATCTCGCCGACGATCTCATCTTTGCCGCCGCTGCCAACCAGCCTTTGCCAATCAAGTGGAACGTCCGCGGCTCGAAGAGCAATGCCGCCTGGTCGCCGCCGCCGCTGGCAGCCGGCGGGCGAGGCCGGCCGCGCGCCAAGCTGACGACCGAGCCTGGCGGCGCCTCACCCGTGCCGATGGTTTTTCGCGCGGCCTTGGTCGCGCTCACCGAAAGCATCACCGGCGCCGGCCCCTGCTCACTGCCAGGCACATATCTCGCCGCGCAAGGCGGCCCATGTGGCCAGGCCCCAAACAAGGGTTCCGTCGCCGGTTTTGAATTGTCCGGCACCTTGGAAGGAGCGCCGATTGTTGGCATCGCTCCGCTGTACAACGCGCTCTACGCGCCGAATTCAAACTGGCTCGGTCCCGACAGCAACCATCCGGGCGTCGTGCTCGTTATTTACGCGGACGGCCACAGTACCTCGATTCACAACAGCATTGATTTTTCGGTATGGGCCAGCCTGAATACGCGGGCCGGCGGCGAGACGATCGAGAGTGATTTCTAAAGCCTTGTGCCTTGTCCAGACTTCATCTTCGGGTTTGACGAAACGGCAGGATGGGCCTCCTGGCCCGTCACGTTCGCTTGGTGACGGGCTTAGGAAGCCCATCCTACACGGCGCCACCGTCCTCCGGCACCCGAAGATTTAGTGTGGACAAAGCACTAGCGTCCTGTTCCTCCAATCTCGCCGGCACCGGCAACTCAATGACAAACTGCGTGCCAACGCCCGGCTCGCTCTGCACGAGAATCCGTCCGCCGTGCGCCTCGATAATCTTGCGCACCGTGGGCAAACCCAGCCCCGAACCGCCGGGCTTGGTCGAATAGAACGTCTCAAAGATACGCCCTAATGTTTCTTTGTCCATGCCGCAGCCGGTGTCGATCAAGACCAACGCCACGCCACGGGCTGTGAACTCCGTGGCCACCATCAGCCGGCCGCCGTCGGGCATCGCCTGCCGCGCATTGACGATCAGGTTGAACAACGCCCCCCGAAACGATTCGCGATCGACCAGCACGCTCGGCAAGTCCGAACGCAAGAAGGGCAGCAACTCGATGTTCGCCTCGTCGGCCGTCGGTCGATAGAATTCCAGCATTTGCCGCAGCAGGTCGTTCAGATCGACCGGCTCCAACTTCAATTCGCGTACTTTGGCGAAGTTGAGGAAATCGTCGAGCACATCTTGCAGCCGTTGACACTCTTGCTGCACGATCTGGATCTTCGCCAGCGAACGCCGCGCGCGGGGCGATTCATCGCCCTGAAAATCTTCGGCCAACAACTCCATGTTCAGCCCGATGGTCGAAAGCGGATTTTTAATCTCGTGCGCCAGCCCGCCCACGAGCCGGGCAATCTCGGTATATTGTGCGATCAGCCGTTGGTTCAGCTCGGCGGGCTGTAAGTCGAGGTCTGCCATGCCGCTCTGTTTTAACACTCGCGGCCGCCGCTTGAAAGCAGTCGGCGAACTGCCGTTTACACGCGGCCGGTAAATTGGGATATTCCGCCTCCCATCCCACGTTTATCGCCGTTAATAAAGGAGGCTCCCCGCATGGATCGCGCCGTCAACCGAGTCATTCGTCCTTTCGTGATCGCGCTCGCCACCGTCGCGGCACTGCCGGCGACGGCCGCCGCCGACGACTTCCATGTTGAAAACAAGCTTTATTACAACTGGAAGCCCGGTAAACGCCAGACGCCGATCAAGACCACCACGCTCTTCGCCTCCGGCCGGATTTACGACTTTATGACGGCGCCGGACGAAACCATCGTGCTCGATCCGACGCACGATTTGG
>DASVGM010000829.1:0-3841 GCA_036379555.1 Pirellulales bacterium
GGCACGCACCTCACCGCCAACGACTCATGGGCGGCGAGGGCCTGTGTATCAAACGTACCCAGGACAACACTATCGCGATCGAACCGCAACGGCGGCATCTGACGCGGAAATGCGAGTCTGATCGCCGCCGGATAGGTCACCGACGTGGGCCAGATCACCGAGCCGCGCGCCACCGTCGCCAGGTAGTTGCCCATCTGTCGGGCCGATGTTCCTTCGGCGTCGGGCACGACCATGCCGCCGGTATGATTGGCCAGCGCACCGAGCAGTTCGGCATTGACTCGCGGGCCAATGCCATAGCTGCTAAACGAAACGCGGCTGTTGCGATATCGCTCGACAATGCCGCGCAACGTCTCGACCGGCACCAGGCTGGCAATACTGAAACCATCGCCGACATAAACCACCGAACGCGCCCGCGGCGAATCGCCGCCGTCAGACCAGGCGGCCAGCGCGCCATTCAGCGCGGCGGGCATGTCGGTCGAACCCAACGGCACGCGCCGCGCCAACGCGGCCAGAGCCTGATTGATCGCTCCACCAGTAGCCGTGGTAAACGCGGGAGTCAGCTTCACCGCCTGAACGTCGACGGCCAAAAGCGCCACGCGGTCATCGGCTGAAAGGCCTGAGAGCATCGTCCGCAACGCCTCAAACGCCTTGTCGCGATAGACGCCCATTTGGCTCGCCGACGTGTCAAACAGCACAACGACGTCGTGCGGCTGGTTTGTGGGTTGGGCGATTTCCGGTGCCAACTTCAGGGCGAAAAAGCCGCGGCCGTCCGCTTCGGCGTAGCTTTCAAACGAAGTCGCCGCTTTTGGGCTCGACGGCGTTTCGGCGGCGATCGTCAACGACCGACCCCCAGTGGAAACCGCGGCGGCAAACAAGAGCCAAGCCAAGCACGCCTTGAGCGATTGACGAACCAGCGACATGTTTAAGCTCCAAACCATAAGAGAACGCCATCTACCATAAGGCGGCACGGGCCAAAAAGGTGAATCGAGAACGGGCAATAGGTAATATGCGTTATTTGGACAGTATGCGCTATTTTATCCGTTCGATGCTAGTGCCGCCAGCAAAAAAACGCATAAGCTAGCCCAATTTTTGTGTACGCCTGCACAGACGGCATAACCGGCATTTCCGATTCTCGTGCTTTGTCACAACGGTCGGCGCTGGGCGGCGTGAGCCGCTTGGCTCGCCCGCCGCAACCGCTATATTCACGGTTATACCGCGCACGGGCAACAACAGTTCAACTCAGGAGCATGTCGTTTTATCGGCAATCATCAAACCGTCCTCGGTGATCGACCCACGCGGGTTCGCTGGTGGGTGTTCGTGATCGCCTGCCTGATCAGCGGGCTGCTTTACGTGCATCGCTATAGTTGGGGAGTGATCAAAAAGGAGATCAAAGCCGAGTTTCGGCTTTCCGACGCGCAGCTTGGCTGGCTCGACGGAGCCTTCCAGGCCGCTTATACCGTCTGTCAGGTTCCGACCGGGATGGCCGGAGACCGCTTGGGGCCGGCCGCCGTGTTGCCCTTGATGGTGCTGGGTTGGTCGGTGGCCATTGGCATGACCGCACTAGGGCGAGGATTCTGGTCGCTGGCCGCGCTGCGCCTTGGTTTTGGCGTGACGCAGGCCGGCGCCTATCCAAACCTCAGCAAAATAACGCGAAGCTGGTTCGCGGCCGACGTACGAACCACGGTGCAAGGGCTTGTGGGCGTGACTGCGGGCCGCGTGGGAGGCGGCATCGCGCCGCTGCTGGTGGGCACGCTGCTGATGTACCAACTGGGGCTGGGCTGGCGGGCGGCGCTGGCTGTCATCGCGTTGGCGGGAATTTTTCTGGCCGTGGCGTCACGCCTCGTTTTGCGAGACAACCCCAACGCGCATCCCCAAGTCAACGCCGCCGAACGCCGGTTGATCGGCAACCAAGATTCGCCTGGCGGCCCGCTCGAGAGGATTTCGGGGCGCTGGCGTCCGTCAACCGTCACTTGCCTGGTGTTGATGATGTCGCAGAGTTTCACCAGCACGTTTGCCGATGCCTTGTTTGTCTATTGGATACCCTTGTTTCTGGAAGAAGAGAAAGGTCTCAGTAAAGGCGCAATGGGGGTTTTCGCCAGCTTGCCGCTCATGGCCGGAGCGCTTGGCGGCGCGGCTGGCGGCCTGTTGAACGACGCGCTGATCCGGCGAACAGGAAATCTTCGCTTCAGTCGCGCGGCCGTGGGGTTTTCGGGCAAGCTCACGGCGGCCGTGCTCATCGGCGCCAGTCTGTCGGTGGAAAGCGGCCGTGCGATGATGCTGGTCGTGGCCGCCGCCAAATTCTTCACCGATTGGAGTCTGCCCACGCTATGGGGAGCGATCACCGACGTCGGCGGACGTGTTTCGGGCAGAGTATTCGGCTTGGTAAACACCATCGGCGGCTTGGGTGGGTTCATCGCCGGGCCTCTGATCGGCGCGACAAAGCAGAGTTATGGTTGGTCAACCGTATTTTGGCTGATCGCCGCGGTGTACGTCGCATCCGCGCTTTGTTGGCTCGGCATCGATCCGACAAAACGGTTCGATGAGGCCGGCACTTAACCGGTGATGGCATAGCGCCTCAGCTTTTCGGGATCGCATTCGATTCCCAGTCCGGGCCCGGCAGGGACGGCGATCTTGCCGCGAACGATTGACAGCGGTTCGGTGCAAATATCGTCGACGAGTCCGTAATAAGTGCTGTCGTTCGCCAGGCTGAAGGCCGGGCACGCGGCGGCCACGTGAAGCATGGCGGCCGTCTTGGGGCCAAGATCATGACCGCAGTGCATGATGCATGGCACTCCGGCCGCTGCGCAAAGATGCCCGATTTTCACGCAGGGCAAAATGCCGCCGGCTTGCGGTGTGTCGGGCAAAATAAACGCGGCGGCGTCCGAGCGAAGGATTTCCCAAACGCTGGCCGGATCGCTGACACTTTCATTCAAGGCGATTGGCGTGCGCGTTTGCCGCCGCAGCCAGGCGGCATCGCTGAGGGGTTGGGCCAGGATCGGCTGTTCGAGATATTCAAGGTTGTATTCTTCCACTCGCCGCGCCAGTTCCGCCGCCTGCTGCGGCGAGTAGGCGCAGTTGGGGTCGATGCGCAGCTTGATGCGATCGCCGACCGCGTCGCGCACGCCGCGGACCATCGCCACGTCTTCCTCCAGATCCGCGCCGGCCTTCGTCTTCAGCGTGCTGAAGCCTTGCTCGACATAATACGCCGCGAGTTCTCCCGCGCGGTCGTAGGACTGAATGCCCATGCACGCCGCCAGTTCAACCTGCGAGCGGAGGATTCCGCCCAGCAACATGGCCACGCTTTGGCCGGCGGCTTTGCCGCGCAGATCCCACATCGCCATTTCGATGCCCGACTTGAGCCGCGTTTCGAGTGGGCAGTCGCGATGAAAACAGGCCACGTCGAGGGCGTCGCGGCCGAGCAGCCAGGCGGCCGCCTCCGTTTGCCCTCGAGCGCCGCTGGCTCCGGCCAGGAAATTCACGTTGTACTCGCCCCAACCGATCAGGCCAGAGTCGGTATCGAGCCGCACAATGGCGCTGCGCGTCGTGGAACTGCTGCGCAAGTGCGAGCGATAAGGAGCGATGATCGGCGTCTGTGGGATTTCGACAATCGTGACGGCAATGGCGGTGATTTTCATGTATAGGCCACACTTTACTAGACCGTGCCCATGATAATCAGATAAGCGTATCGTTGGCGGGAAGTCAAGAATGGGAATCTGGACGGTGTGATTGCCCGGATTTCTCCCGGCTCAATTCGGATCGGAGTGAGTTGGCTTTCAGCGTTTGCGTTGGGAAAGGTCGACTCGCGAGGTTCTGCCTGGCCTGCGCAAAATCGGTTGTTGTG
>DASVGM010000830.1:0-5424 GCA_036379555.1 Pirellulales bacterium
CGACCATTTTATTCCCACGGAGGACGCAATGACGACCATTGGCCCGCCAGACCGCGCGCGGTATAATACGTCTTTGGCCCCTCGCTTCAGTTTGCGGCTCATGCTCGTCGTTGTGACCGTGCTCTGCGTGTTGGCGGCCCTGCACCGCGACCGATTGCGAGTCGGCGCTCAGGCGGCCCGGGCGTGGTTTGAGCAAATGTTTTTGGCGAAGAGCAAAACCGCACGCGCCGATCGCATCGTAATGACCGGCTCAATTCAACCTGCGGGCGCTCCCCCACTGCGCGATCCGCCCAGAGTGGCAGAGGTTCTCGCGGCTTTGCAAAAAAACAACACAGCGGGCGACCTGGGAGTGAATCTTAGGATCGTCATCGAGCCGCTTGCCACCTACCTTGATCCGCCGCGGGTCTACCCGTTGGTCGGGCCAATGCAGCTTCATCATGCCCATTACAAATGTACGATTTATTCCGACGACGATGAACGAACCGTCTACATCGACCGCAACCACTTTGTGGGCTGCACGCCGTAAGGTGCGCTCTTATTGCCGCGAAAGTTCGAGACCTTCAAACCTGGGCCAGGCCACCTGTCCCGGCACGCCGACGCGCGTGGTAAACAAGGTCTTGCCGGCGGTGATGTAAAGCGTGCGACCATCGGGGCCGCCAAAGGCCAGATTCGTCAGCACGTCTTCGTCGATGGCGATGCGATCTTTCAATTCTCCGGCGGGCGTGATGATGTAAATGCCCGGCGCCACGTCGTTGGTTTCGCCGGCATGCCGCGGGCGATGAATGCCCGCCGCCACATAGAGATTGCCTTCAAGATCGAGCCGCATGCCATCGCCGCCGCGTCCCGGCGCGAAATCATACACCAACCGCCGCGTATGCGGATTGCCGGCGTCATCAAGATCGAACGACCAGATTTTACGATTGCCGCCGGGCACGGGACAACTATCAACCACATAGAGCCGCCGTGAGTCTTGCGTTACCGCCAAACCATTCGGACGTTCGACAGCCGGTTGTTGGAGTATCCGCGTCACACGGCCGTCAAGGTCGATGCGATAGACTCCTTCAATCGACATTTCCATTTGCGAGCGGTCGCCGTAGCAGGGATCGGTGAAATAGATCCTGCCTTGGCCGTCGACGCAAAGATCGTTGGGCGAGTTATAGCGGACGCCCTCAAAGCGGTCGGTCAGCACCGTATAATCGCCGCTGGCCAGATCGGTGCGCGTCACGCGACGACCGCCGCCGGGACCGAACTCGGCGCCTTCGCAGTGCAGCAACCTGCCCTGCCGGTCAAACGTCTGGCCGTTGGTGCGGTGGCTTGGTTCGCGAAAGACGCTACGCTCACCGTTAGGCGCCAGCTTGAGGATGCGGTTGTTTTCGATATCCGAAAAATAAACGCTGCCATCGGCGTCGACGGCGGGGCCTTCGGTGAAGGCCACCGCCGTCGCCGGTGTCACACGCGATTGCGCGGCGGAACTCGATTGATCCGTCGTCATGGCGCGACTACTTTTGCGGGCTGCTGGCGTCGGTATCAAACACGCGCACCTTCGCCCAACCGTCTTTGTTCTCTTCGATAAACTTCAAGTGCTGGGGGGCCTCTTGATAAGCATCGTGGCTGGCGCGGTCCTTAAAGATGACGTGCAGGCCGACGTCCCAATCGCGATCGTTCACCGACCGATCGAGATCGGAGACCGTGCCGGCCGCGTAGAATACCGTGCCGGGGTGATCCGACAGATACTTATCGCAAGCCGCGACCAGCTTCTTCCGGTTGGCGTCGTTGGATTCCTTCAAGCTGAAAAAGACGTTGTGAACGAGGAGCATGGGCTTTCCTTGAGCGTTGGCGGCGAGAGATCGTTGTGTGGCGGTGATGGTCAGGATCAGAGCGAAACCGGTGGCAAGCAGGCTCAATGCCAACCAGGCGCGGTTCATTCGAGCGATCATGGGTGCGTTCTCCGGGAAATTCGATGGTGGTTAAAAGCGACATCGACATTGTGGTCCGTCGAGCCGCGTTTCGCAACCGTCTGCGCGAAGATCCGGCTGGCGAGCCGCTGCGCGCCCCGCCGTTGGCGTTGACGGCCGGGGCGCCTGCGGCCAACAATGATACCTGCATCGCGCGGGTCGCCGGCCGGTGGCCGACCACGCGACAAGTTCGCGCATCATCGTGGCACAAAACAAAAAAAGTCATGGCAACGGAAGACTTTAATCTGTCGGGCCGAGTGGCCTTGGTATCAGGCGCGGCCAGTGGCATGGGAAAGGCCATGTCGCTCGCCTTGGCTGAGTACGGCGCCGACTTGATGCTCGCCGATCGCGATGGCGAAGGACTTGAACGCACGGCGGAGGAGATCGGCCGGATGGGCCGCCGCGCGGCGGCCGTCCGATGCGATGTTTCTCAGCCGGAGCAGATCCGCTCCCTGTTCGCTCGCCTCGATCGAGAGTTTGGCCAAATCGACTTTCTCGGCAACGTGGCCGGTGATTCCATCATGGGCAAGCCCGAGGAATTTTCGCTCGACGATTTACAGGCCGTGTTGCAAAACCTCGTGATTGGCCGCTTTTGCATGTGCCAGGAGGCGGGCCGGCGGATGTTGGCCCGTGGCCGGGGCAGTATTGTGAATATCGGGTCGTTGGCCAGCGTGACGGCGCTCGGCCGAGGGCATATCGCCTACAGCATGGCGATGGGCGCGGTCGCCCAAATGACGCGCGAACTGAGCACCGAATGGGCCGGCTCCGGCGTGCGCGTGAACGCCATCTTGCCGGCGCAGGTGATGAACGCGGGATTGCAAGAGCGGATGCAGGCCGATCCTGCGCTGCGCACAACCTGGCTGCGCGGCATTCCGGCGGGCCGCTTTGGCCGCCCGGATGACATTCGCGGACTGGCGGTGCTGTTGGCGGCGGATGCGTCAAGCTGGATCACCGGGGCTTTGATTCCGATGGACGGCGGCAATCTTGCCTTGAACGGCGGCGGATCGGTTCGGGCGCCCGTGAAAGAGGCGCAACCCTGATTGCGCGTGGCAGGCTGGGCAATGCCCACAGCGCTCTGAGAACGTCTATGACCGATTCACCTCAACTTTCGACCACAAACGAAGAAGAGCCGCTGCCGCGGCTTTGGCCCGAACGCTGGAACACCCCTTGGGGCAAAAAGATTTGCCGGTCTCTCTTCGCGCTCATCAACGGCGCCATCACGACGGCCGTGCTGGCGTTGCTAGCCGATTGGATGCATAGCCCATTGGTGTTTCCGTCGCTGGGGCCAACCGCGTTTCTGTTGTTTCACCGCCCGCTGTCGCCGGCCGCTTGCCCGCGAAACGCCGTCATCGGCCACTCTCTGGCGATTTTCTTTGGCTGGTTGGGCCTGGCGCTGTTCGGACTGACCGACGCCACACCCGACCTCAAGGCCGGCCCGACGGTCGCCCGCGTGGCGGCGGCGGCGTTCGCGATCGGTCTGACCAGCGGGCTAATGGTGCTCTGGAGCGTTCCTCATCCTCCGGCGGGGGCGACCACGCTGATTGTCGCGCTGGGCTTGATCCATGAACCTCGTTTTTTTCCCTTGCTGATGCTGGGCGTGGTGTTGCTGCTCATGCAAGGCTTTCTGATCAATCGCGCGGCGGGCCTGCCTTATCCGGTTTGGGGGCCGGTCAGCCCTGAAGTCAAAGCGCGTTACCCGTCGTTTTCTTGAGGTTTCGACTGGCCTGCGCAAAACCATCGAATTCTATTCTGTGAACAACAATGTGAACAAAGACACCCATCCCTGAAAGAGTATTTGGCGTCCAGGGCCGGCCGCCGGAGAAGTTATCGACACTTAGACGCAGAAAAATCCAAGGTGGGAAGCTCGATCACGCCAACTGTTTGCGAAAAAGTACGCAACATCCGGATGAACCGGCTTCACTTTGGGCCGCACGTCAAATCCCTCTTGGCCAATGTCGCCGCGCGCGTCTATCCTGTCGGGCCTGATAAGAGGGAACAGCTCATGCTCCGACAATGGATGGTCCGCTGCCAGTCGCGCCCCCGCGGCGTGTTGTGCTTTTGCGCGCTGCTGCTGGCCGTGCAGGTTGGCCCTTGGTGGTATTCGTCGATCGACTCCACCGGCTATCTTTCGCTGGCGCGCAGCATGGCCCGCGGCGGCGGGCCAACCAACCTGGGAAGCCCGCTCTGGTGGTATGCGCCCGGCTACCCGGCGTTAATCAGCCCCCTGTTTTTACTGGGCGAGCGGCCGTTTTTGGCCATTTCCGTCTGCCAGTGGTTGCTGGCGGTGGGATTGATGTTGGGCGTCTATCGCTGGGCGCGGCATATCGTGGCGGATGCGGCCATTTGGTTCGCGGCGCTGGTGATTATCAATCATGGTTTCTGCATTCACTTTCGCCGCCCGCTGAGCGAGACGGCCTTCATGTGCTTTTTGATCTGGACGATCAATGCCTTGCACGGCCTGGCAGGCGAAGCCCGGCCGGCGCGCTTTGGCCTGCGGCTGAGCGGTTGCACGGTGTTGTTAGTGGCGTTGTGCGCCATTCGGCCGGTCGGCATCATGCTCGTGCCGGCGTTCGCCGTCTGGGCGTGGTTCGCCGTCCGCGGTCGAACGATCGGTTGGCGGCGGGCAATAACGGCTTCCCTTGTTGTCAGCCTCGCGGCCGGGGCGCCGGTGGCGGGGTTTGTCGCCCATGAACGCGCCTTGGCGGCCGAGCTCGGCGGCCGCTCCTACTCTGATGAGTTTCACGACGCGGTTCGGTCGCCGCTGGAAAGCTATTCACGCGGCGCCCAGTTGTGCGTCAGCGACATTGGCCGCGTGTGCATTCCCGGCTTGTTCAAAAGCCATGGCATGCCGGGCAACTGGATCGATCCGAACATGCTGATTCATGTGCCGTTTTTCGCAGTGATTTGCCTGGGTTGGTGGCGTTGGCGGCGGCACGACAACGACCTTTATCAGTGGTATGTGCCGTTCTACGTGCTGTTGATAGCGGCGCACGCGATGGACACCGGCGCTCGGCTGATGTTGCCTTTGTTGCCGGCGCTGCTCATCTGCGTCTGGTTTGCGCTGCCGCCGGTTGGCGAGCGGCGGCAAGCGGTTATCGCCGTCAGTTTGGCGGTGCAGTTGGTCGTGGCGGTTAGTTACTGGCTCGCTTTCGACCTGCCTCGTGTGCGCCGTTACGACCAACAGTGGCCGGCGGTTGAGGCGATGGCGCGCCGCTTGGCCGCTGACGAATCGCCGCGTCTCGGCGCAGAAGTGCCCCATGAGGTGAAACTGATGTTGGAGTTGGCGCTCGACCGACCCGTCCAACAGCGGCGCTAGCGCCTTGTGCAGACTTCACCTCAGGGTTCGACGTGGCTGGACGGATGGGCTTGGCCCGCGCAAAATTGATTGTCGTGTTCCGCCTTATTTGATACTAGATTCATCCCGTCACGATCGGGGCTTGCCCCCGTCGAGCGCTGACTGACCGGCTAG
>DASVGM010000831.1:0-11906 GCA_036379555.1 Pirellulales bacterium
TCCTTCACCTGCCAGGCAAGCTGGCAGGGGTCGTGACTGTTTCCGGCACTTGTGTAGAACAACGAGGCATGCCACCTGCCAGCGGAATCCATGCGGAAACTCGTTCGACGCGCCCACGGATGGTTGCCGCGATACCAATTCAGTGTCCGCGCCCTGCTGGCGTTTACCGCCAAGTGCGCCTGCCTGCTGGCCGTTTTGCGTTTCGTCGACGATACCTTGGCGGTTGCCGTCGCGCTGCCGGTGCTTGTCGTATGGATGCCCTTTGAACTGGCCGTTTCGCGGCGGTGCGATCCGCGCGTTCCCAGGGCGGTTGCGGCGCTGTTTCTTTTGGCCCGGATGCTGTTCGTCTACGGATGTAGTCTTGTCGTGCTGGCGGCGACGATTTTTCTCATATCGCTGACCTGGACCAAACCCGTGCCGTTCAGCCAAGCGCTCGCCGCGGGGATGTTGATGGTTGTATGCGTTGGCGCATCAATGCTCGCCTCGTTGGCAAGCTGCATCCTGGCCGCGGTTGCGTGGCGGTGGGACCGCCGAGCGCGCTGGCTGGTTTATGTCAGCGGCGGTTATGTGGCGGCGATGTTGGCCTTCCTGGGCGTCATCGAACTTCTTATCTGGCTTCAGTTATAATCGCCGGGCGGGAACGTGTTGACCCGCGGCCAACGGCTGGCGACGATGGATGCCTCCGGCTTGCCCGGCGTATCGTGGGGCGGCTCGCCGAGCCGTCTTTCGCTTCCAGACGGGCCGGCGGCCCGCCCCACGGCGAGTTTTCAAATAGCCTCTTAGCTTGGACGGCCAGCGTGAATCTCCACCCGGCAAGCGGGTGGCATCATGTCGGGAAGCAAATCAATTCGCCGCGATCGACCAAGAAGACCGAGCAAATCATGACACAACTCCAAATCACCCCCTTTCTCATGTTCCAGGAAATCGCCGAAGAGGCGATGACGTTTTACGTCTCGCTGTTCCCAGAGAGTGCAGTCACCGATGTCGTCCGTTATGGACCCGGCCAGCCGGGCAAAGAAGGCTCGGTGATGAAAGCCCGCTTCTCGCTCACCGGGCAAACCGTGATGTGCATCGATAGCCCGGTGAAGCACGCCTTCACGTTCACGCCGGCGTTTTCGTTTTTTGTCGATTGCGAATCCGAGGAGCAACTCGGCCGGTTGGCGGCGGCGCTGGGCGAGGGCGGCGGGGTGTTGATGCCGTTGGGAAACTATGGCTTCAGCCGGCAATTTACTTGGTTGAACGATCGTTTTGGCGTCTCATGGCAGTTGAATCTGCCGTAAGTGGCGCGTAAGACATCGCATGTTTGAATGGTATCAAATCGTGCTGCTGATCATGCAACTCGCGGTACCGGTTTTCTTCCTACGGCGCGCGATTGCTCGCGGCGAGTTCCGCACTCGGTTCAGTCTGCGTTTCGTGTTCGGGCTTATGACGATTGTCGCCGTGAGCTTTGGCATCATGCGACTTACTTTGCCCCTTGCGTTCAAACTTTTGATGTTTGTCACCTTTGTGGCGTGCGCCGGTTTCGTACTAACGGCGATTGAAGATCGCCCGCGATAGGTCGTGCGCCGGCAGGCCACGAGCACCCGCGAAGCACAGAGAAGCCGCTTCGGCCGTCGCGCCTTTACGGCAACCGCCGCGGCGGCGAGCGCCGCCGCTGATTCTCCGTCACTCGAAATCAAGGAAGATGCCCTCGGCTTGCCCGAGGGAGTTTCGCGTTGGCCGTCTACAAAAACGGCCGCCCTCCAAAACCCCCGATTTTCCGCCGCTTGGCCGCCGAAGGCGGCCAAGCGGCGGAAAATCGTGCGAAGGGGTGTTTAAGGTCGGCGGCGTGTAGACGGCCGGCGTGAATCTCCACCCGGCAAGCGGGTGGCATCAAAGCTCAAACTTTCGCCGCGCGGCTTCGGCACACGGAGTGTGCCTGCTACTTAATCATGTCCGATAAACCCACCCCCATCCCGCTGCACGAGCTGGCCCCCTTTGAAGAAGATATTCCCGGCTTCATCGAGCACCTTTGGCCGGACTTCAAACTCGAGCCGTACCAGGCCGAGATTCTCAACTCGGTGCGCGCGAACAAACATACCTTCGTCTACTCCGGGCACAAGATGGGCAAGTCGTTGGTGGCGGCGCTGGCCACGCTCTGGTTCTTTGTCACGCGATCGCCCGCCACCGTGCTGTTGATCTCGGCCAAAGAACAACAACTCGAACAAGTCATCTGGGCTGAAATCCTCACGCTCTTGCAGAAAGCGAACCGGCGGCTGCCCATCGCCGTCAATCGGTTGCGGCTGCGCGTACTCGACGAAGAGGAGGAATTCGTACCGCGGCACGAAGTGCTGGGCTGCGCGGCCAGCGAACCCGAATCGCTGCAAGGACACAATCTGCCGACCAGCGAAGACGGCCGGCCGCGCGTGCTCGTCGTGTGCGAAGAAGCGTCGGCCGTGCCCGATCGGTTCATTGAGGCCCTCTTGCCGCAGTCTCATCGGCTGCTGGCCATTGGCAATCCGCTGCGCGTCGAAGGCTGGTTTTATGAAGGGTGTAAGAAAGGGACGGAAGCGTATCCGTGGCGTCCTCTCCCTCTCCCGGAGGGAGAGGGGACGGATGCGAGCCGCCCTCACCCTAACCCTCTCCCGGAGGGAGAGGGGACGAATGCCGTCTTGCGTTGGGTGCGGCATGTTGACCCAGAGGAATCGCCGAACCTGATTGAATCGCGGCGCATGGACCGCGAAGGAATCACGGGCGAGTATCCGCTCGTCACGCCAGGTTTGTTGTCGCGGCAGGAGTTTGACGAATGGGAGGCGACGTGGGACGAGCCGCGCAAGCGCGTGCGGCTGTATGGCAAGCTGCCCAGCGAGGACGAGATGAAGCTCTTCCCGCCGACGTGGCTGGAGCTGGCCAAGCAGCTTGGCGAAAAGCTGCGCCGGCAAATCGCGCGGTGCGACGAGTGGCGCGACGATGGGCCTTACGCGTTGGGCGTCGATGCGGCGTTTGGCGGCGGCGATCTGACGGCCTGGGTCGTGCTGGGCCGTTACGGCGTGCGACATGTGCATGCCATCTCGACCCCAAACACCGCGACGATTTCCGGTTACACCATCGAGTTGATGCGGCAGTATCGCATTAACGCCTGGGCGGTGGCTTTTGATTCCGGCGGCGGCGGCAAGCAGATTGCCGACATGCTGCGCGATCAAAACGAAATGAAGTTTGGCGCGATTGTCGATGTCTCGTTCGGGGCCAAGGCATTGGAGCCGAAGAAATACCACAATCGCCGCACGGAGCTGTATGGCGAATTGCGCATGGCGCTGGAACCAACCGACGCGCGGCGCGAATTGTTGACGAAGCAGGTTTCGCGTTGGCCCGAAAGCGTGACGTGCCTGGCCTTGCCGCCCGACGAATCGAAGTTGATGGAAGACCTGGCCGTGTTGCCGTACGAGTGGGACGGCGAAGGCAAGCAGCGTTTACCGCCGAAGGACCATGCGCGTCGCGACATCAGCTCACATTCGGAGCGCAGCGTGCGCGAGCGGTTGGGTGGTCGTTCGCCCGATCGCGGCGACGCGCTGGTGCTCGCCTGGTTTGCCTGGACGCGCGCCCGCGAGTATCGGCGTTTGGAGCGCGTCAAGCGGCCGGTGGTTTACACGTAGGCAGACCTGGCGGCACATTCCCTCTCCCTTTGGGAGAGGGTTAGGGTGAGGGCGGGTTGAATTGCCATAGATTCTCCACTGCCACCCGCCCTCACCCCGGCCCTCTCCCGGAGGGAGAGGGAGAAATTGTCTCTCTCTCATCCTTCATCCCTCATCCTTCATCCCTCATCCCTCATCCCTCATCCCTCATCCCTCATCGGAGCCTCTCATGTTCACCTCCTTTCGCCGATACCTACTCAGTTTTCTCGACCGCGAGTTGGTTGCCGCGCTGGCCGACCTGGCCGGCCTGCATCAACAAATCATTGCGCGCGACGACCGCCTGACCTCGGTACAACGCCGCCTCACCGACGCCGAGAGCCGCCACGCTCAAACCACAACCGTCCTCAGCGCGGAGCGCGATTCGGCGCGTCACGAAGTCGCCCAGCTCACGATCGAACTGGCCGACGTGCGTCATGAGCTTGACAAAACGACGAAGGCTCTGGCGGTGGCCGAAGAAGAGAACCGCCGTCTTTGGGCCTTATGCCAGCGCGATCACGCCCGCGTGGCCAAAGAGCGCGCCCTGCTCGACCGCGCCCGCGCCGAGGCGGAAACGTCGGTCGGCGTGGGGCAAGCGGATGAGTGACCAAACGGCCCACAGAATCCCGACTGTTTCGCGCCAGGAGTTACGCTTGACACATGTCAGCACCAACGCAAAATACCTTAAATGTCACGACCCAGGCATCCCAACAAGCACATCGAGAAGGCGGTGCAATACGCTGAGAGTTGCGGTTGGAGGGTAGAAGTATCCAACGGGCATGCCTGGGGGCATCTACTCTGTCCGCACCATGACCCCGATCAAGACGAAGGTGATGAATCATGAACCAGACGAGTTGCGAGTCCGAGCACGATTTCACGTTGGTCTTATATGGGATCAGCGAACTAACCCGCGAAGTTGTGGACGCCCTTTATGAGGCTGGCTGCGACGACGCGACCATCGCTTCGCGATGCGCAGCAGGTTGACGCCATCAACAGCGTACTGGAGATTGAATGGCAGAAGAAACAAAACCGCGAATTGACCGAAGAGGTTATGAGAGCGGTTTCGGTGGGGTAGCGATGGCTCTTGATAAGATGATTTCCCCATGCTGACGAACGACCAACTTTTGCAATCGCTGTCAACCCTCTTGCAACAGCGCGGCCGCTCAGTCGATGTCGTAGAAGACTACCTGCGCGATTCCGCTTCGGGCTATATCTTTCGTCCGCAGTTGGTCGAGACGCGGCCGCTGGCCGACCGAGGCGTGCATACTGTGACGGCCGTTGAGGTGTATCACTCGCGCGTTATGTCCGAGCCTATCTTTGAGTACCAACATGCCGCCGGGGACGCCTCGATCGCCAGCGGATTTGAACAATGGGCCGATCTTGATCTACCGCCGTTGCTCGATGCTCTTCGCCCAAAGGCTGAAGCGTGTTTAACGCTCGAGCTCACTTCGCCTGCCACCGAAGGGAAGCCAGCGTATGGGCGGCGAGTGGTTTTAGGCCCCGTCGGACAATATCCATCGGCACCCGCGCCGGAGCCAACAAACGCGGGCTTGGCTTTCGATGCGTCGAACACAGATGGCGAACATCCTTTCTGCGCCTGCTGCTTATTCACCCGATCGTTTCTGGCATTCAAAACATTGATCGACGACGACGCGTTTTTTGGCATTCGCTTGTACGCCGCTCGAGATTTAGAAGGCAACCCTCAAGCCGACTGTCGCGTCAATGGCCACGATTTTGAGCCGGGCGCCGCGGCTTTGCGTGAATACGTCAAGACGTGGCCTGGCGCCGGTTTTGAATTCCGCAAGCAGTATGTCGTGCTGCACTGTCTTCCGTTGCCAGGGTAAGCGCGATTATGAGCCGGATTAGCAACCAGGCGCGGGATAGGATAGGATGGATCGAGGCAAGAAGAATAAGGGTTTACAAAAATGATTCGCAAGACGTCAGACGTTGCCGATCGCCGTGAAATCGCTCCAGCTCGGGATTGGCAGGCGACCATCGCTTCACAAATTGAACGTGCTCGGACAACGGCCGGGCTCAGCCGGCAGCAATTGGCCAACAAAACCGGCCTACGGCAATCGACGATTGCCAATCTCGAAAACCCCGCCTACCGCGGCCAATCGCTAGCGACGATCGAACGTATCGCCCAATGCCTCGGTTTGCGGATGTGCGTCGAACTCATCTCCGACAATGACGTGAACGCGGAAGACGCCGCGGCGATCGAGTGGCTGAAGACGTGCGCGCCGTCGAACGCGGAGATGCTCAAATGGGCGGCAACGGCGGAGATTCCAGCGGAAACGAACGATGATACCGACGAAGAGCGTCCCTGGTGAGTTGTCCGAATCATATCGCAATCCTCAATGGGCCATTGCCAGTCTGGCGTGTTCGCTGATTGCATTCATTTCCCACACCGCGGCGATGGCGGCGTCGGCCAAACTGGCGTTGGCAATCGCTGAAGGCGGCAAAACTGCCGACGAGGCGCAGCGGCTTTCCTTGAATGTGGCGCTCGATCTCGTGGCCTGGACGGCGGGCGGCATGGCGGTCGTGATTGCCGTTCTCGCGGCCCAAAGTCTGACCCCGCGCATGCGGATGTTGATCTTCTCAGCCGCGGCCGTCGCCAACGTCTGGACTCTGTGTACGACGTAGCGCGTTTGTCAGGCGGTCAAGGACGACAGCCCACCTGAACGACGGCGCAAGCCAACCGATCGCGATGATGCCCTCGGCTTGCCCGAGGGAGTTTCACGTTGGCCGTCTACAAACGCGGCTTTCCCTACGCTTCCGATTTTGCCCCGCTTGGCCGCCTTCGGCGGCCAAGCGGGGCAAAATCGGGAAAAGGGGCGCGGGCAACGCCCGATTGTAGACAGCCAGCGCGAATCTCCACCCGGCAAGCGTGTGGCATCAAAGCTTCATCTCCTGACATTATCAACTTCCCTTGGCAACTAGCAACTGACAACTGACAACTGACAACTGACAACTGGCAACTGACCACGAACCAACCCCATGCCCTCCTTCACCAGCCACCGCGACCATTCTCTCCGCGAAGCCGATTTTGGCTATGAACGCTGCCTCAAAACCGCGCAACAAACCCTTTCGCCCGGCACACTGCTCGCCGGCGGCGGCCGCAACGTCAATCTCAACGCCGACGGCTATCAACGTCTGGCCGACGCCCGCGAGCAACTCGCGCACTTTCGCGGGCAAGTTTACACCTCGGTGCGGCCGATCGCGCAGCGCATCGCCGGGCAACCCCTTCGCCTGGCGCGCCTCAACCGCCGCCCCAGACGAAATCGCGCCGACTCTTTGTTTCCCAACTGGGTCAAGAACTTGTTCACCCGTAGGGTGGGCATTGCCCACCACGAAGCGCGCGACGCTCAGCGTCCACCCGAAGGTCTCGAACTGCTCGATCAACATCCGATTCTCGACGCCTTGCACAACCCCGCTCCCAGCGTGCCGGGCTGGAACGATTGGTGCCTGAAATACGTCAGCATCGCCAGTCTGGAACTGACCGGCCGTGCTTACTGGTGGTTTCCCATTGTTGCCGGCCCGGAGGGTACGCGCCGCGAAATCTGGTATCTGCCCAGTCATTGGGTGCGGCCGGTCGTCAGCGACTCGCGCATCATCGAGGGCTGGGCCGTGAAGACCGACGGCCAGGCCGAAGAGTCGCTGCTGGCGGCCGATGAGATCGTGCCGTTCTGGTATCCCGACCCTGCCAATCCGCTGCGGTCCCTTGGCCCGTTGGAGGCCGGCGGCAAAAACATCTTGATTGACGAATTCGTGCAAGAGGCGCAGAAACGGGCCTTTCAATTGGGCATTCATCCGGGCGCGATCATCACGGTGGGCAGTCAGATGGCCCGCGATGGCACGGCGGTCAAACCGCGGCTGCGCAAGTTCCAGCAAGAGCAAATTCGCGACGCGATTTTGTCGCGTTATCGGGGACTGGCTCATTTTGGCGAACCGTTGATCAAAGACGCCTTGATCGAGGCGGTCGAGCCGTGGGGCAACAAACCCAACGAGATGGATTTTGGCGGCAACATGGACTCGGCGCAGGCCCGTGTCGAGCAGACGTTTGGCACGCATCCTTACATCGCCGGCGCGGCCGGGCTGGGCAGCCGCGCCGAAAGCGGCGAGGCCGATCGCCACTTCGTCTATCAAACCGTCAATCCCAAGATCGAGCTTTTGAGCCGCGTGCTGACGCACGGCGTCTTGCCGCGGTTCGACACGTCGGGCGACTACGCGCTGTTCATCGAACCCGCCCGGCCGCGCGACAGCGAGATGGAAACCCGCGAATGGGAAGACGCGCTGAAATACGGTTGCGTCACCGTGAACGAGTTCCGCGCCGCGGTTTTACGGCTGCCGTCTTTGCCCGGCGGCGACGTGGCGTTGGTGCCCAACACCGCGAGCTATCTGCCGATCGGCGGCGCCGCTTCGCCGCCCGCGCCCACACCTGATTCACCCGCGGCGCGGGAGGAAGAAGTGGCGGAAGGGGAAGAGGCGGATGGCGAATGAATGTCTGCGCCGCGGAATGATACGAAGAAGCGGTTCGCCAGCGTAACTTTTTTGCGTTATAATTGTCGATAAGAGCGTAATGACTCATATTTGCGAGGATTTACTCATGGCCGTCAAATCAATTCGTCTTTCCGACTTTGCGGGCCACTCGGCATCGGAACAAGAAGATCGCCTGGCGGACCTTACCCGCGACTGTTTTGAGCCGCTCAACGGTGACGTGCAGGATCTAAATCGTCGGATCGCAGGTTACGAGACACGCTACGAAATGTCGTCGGTGACGATGCTTATGCTCTACGAGAAGCAGGATCTCCGGGAGACCGAGGATGTTTGCGACTGGCTAATGTTGCTGCGTCTGAGGGAAAGACTTGGCGTCAAGACCAGCTAAACATAACCCCTGCCTGCTCGCGACGTACCTGAACGTCCACAACAACGTGATGGAGCAGTGTCGCCGTTCCGGCTTCGTTGGCGCGGACACGCTCCAACTGAGCCGCTACGGTCGTGATTTCCTCCTTGAGGGAGAAATCGGTTGCCAAGGCCGCATTGTGATTGGTGCCCGGAAGATTCTGGAGTGTGTCAGTGTGCCCGGCAGGCCCATCGAGGTGCAGACGCTGGTCTACGCTTACAACGTCTCGGTGCGAGGTCATAACAAGATTTTCCGCTATGACAACCAGCACGCGAGCTGGCGTTATCCCGGACATCGCGACGAGCATCACAAGCATCTGTTTGACTGGCGAACCGGCGATGAACTTGCAGAGTCGCCATTGTGGATGGGCGTGGACGGTTGGCCAACCCTTCATGAGGTGGTCGATGAAGCGCGAGACTGGCACGCGGCAAACCGCGCCGCGCTCGACGCGCCGGACGACTTCCCGCCGAATTTGCAATCGGTTTTGCGCACCTGACTTGGGCTTGCCCGGCACCGGCGTCATTCGCTCTTCGAGTTGAGTCTTCCGCGCCGCCAGATCCAATCGCAAGCAACAAACGCCGCGCCCAGGACCGGGATCATCGCCCAATGGGCCGCCAAGATCAGCCTCATCGCGTAATCAAACCCAAACGACCTCAGCCAAAGTGAAAGGCTCAAGGGGGTGTCGGATGGCAATCCATAGAACATGTTCATGAAATAGTCCAAAATCACCCATTGCAGCGCAAACAACGCGGGCAGCGCGCCGCCGACGCAAAACGTCTTAAAGTAGCCCGATGCTTGCACCGCGCCGACCAGCAGCGCGCCGACGAAAAATAGCCCCAAATACGCGGCCAGGAGGCTTTGCAGAATCAGGATCGGCTCATAGCCAGGCGTGGGGATGGCCACCAGCGCGGTAACGCAGGTCGCGACGACAATGGATAGCGCGCTGCGGAATGCGAGGCGGCGCGCCGTCGGCGCGCCGAGAACGTCTTCGCCGCGTCCGCTGAACCGAAACATCCGATCAAATCCGGCCGTCGCTAAACTAAGGCCAGGAACGGATGTCCACAACATCACAAACCACCAACGATGCGGCGACGATTTTTTGACGAACCTCGTCATGAGATCGGACAGCAAATCAAGGTCGGTTAGAGGCACCGCATAGCGGATCGACCTCGCCGCCACCTCCACCAGCACCAACAGCGGCAACGCCGCCGCGACCGCGCCGCCAATATAGAACGATTTCAGGTATCCGTCCGCCCGCATCGCGCCCAGCGTCAACGCCGCCGAAAACGTCACGCACAGCGCCGCGCGCAACAGCGCGAGCGCGCCGCGCAGAAGCTGTTCATTTTCCGGCGGTTCATTGACCGTGGCCGCCGCCAGGCACACCAACGTCGTGACGACAAGCAACATACGCAGCGAGAATTGCGGGCGAGAGGTCATGCGGGCATTGTATGCGGCAGACGCGGCGCGGATCAATTCCTAGCGATTGGACGTCATAGTCGGCGTAGGTTGCGCCGCATCGGCTGAGCCGGCTTTAGCCGGGCTTCCTTCCCGTTTGCCACCAGCTTTAGCTGGTGGTTCGCGGAACATCACCACCCAGTTGAGCCGACTTTAGCCAGGCTTCTCGACCTTGGCTTTAGCCGCGGCGCCCAAGGGCTAAAGCCACCATCGAGAAGCCCGGCTAAAGCCGGCTCGGAGAAAACTTTCCCAATCACTTCACCACCAGCTAAAGCTGGTGGCAAACGCGGCAAGTGCGGCTGAAGCTGGCCCACAGATTGCCGCCGCCGGCGCGAGTACAGAACGCGTTTTGACTCTTAGCCCGGTACGGGCGTCATTCGATAGCCCAGGGTGCAGCGTAGCGGAACCCTGGGTTGCCGATCACGCGAGAGCTCGGTAGCCCTGAAAGGGCGTCATTCCCCTTCCACGCGCGCCGATCCTTATTCCGCGCGCCCGCCGGCATGGTTGGCATCGCCGGCGACATGGTTTGGATAGGGTCAATTGGCCTGCTCCGAAATCACGCCCTTTCAGGGCTACGCTGTTGGACGCGATCACCAGACCCAGGGTTCCGCTGCGCTGCACCCTGGGCTATGGACTTGGACCCCTTCGGGGTCGGAGGGCCGCGGCCCGATGCGGACGGTCTTCGATACTGGGTTCGCGGGTCGCACGGCGCCTTTGCCGCCGTCATGCCCACCGGCTAAAATGTCGATGGACAACAACGAGAGCCATCATGTCGACAAAAACCCTTGAATCCCTGGAACTGGCCATCGCCCAAAAAGCGTTGGACGACTATTCCGCCGCGTTTACCGACGGCGACGTTGACGCGATCGAGGCGGCGGCCTTCCAGCGTCATCTTCAACAGGGCATCGACGCCTTCCATTGGATCGTCCGCGCGGAAGAGACGCTTCGACAAGCGGCGTATCAAGGGTTGATCAACTTTTCGCCGGAGATCGAACAAGCGCTGGAGGCGTTGTACCGCGGCTGGCTTGCCTTTTGCGAACGGATGCGGGCAATCTTACGGCAACAACTCCTCGCGGGCGGAGATTTCGACAACGCGAGAGAATTCGGCGAGTGCCGCAGTGGCGCCATCGATTGGATCGAACGGCACGAGTGGCGGAAAATATCGGCGGCGTCGCTCGCCCGACGTTCCGCGGCGGAGCCTTGGTAAACCAACATGACCCACATGGAACGCGGACAGGTATTTCTGCTCAATCCCGACGCGGACGGCAAGCAGCGTCCGATGGTTGTTGTTTCGCGCGATGAGTTGAACCGCGGGCACAGCGTCATCGTGATGCCATGCTACTCGCAACAACTCGACAAGCGATCCAAGCTGCGGTATTGCGTGTTCCTTGAGGCCGGTGAGGGCGGTCTGGACAAAGACTGCGTGGTGAAGGCGGACGAGATCGCCACGCTCGACAAAACTCGCTTCGACGCCACGCGAGGCGCCCTTGGCCGTCTCAAGCCGAAGCGCATGGCTGAAATCGCCGCCGCCTTGCGTTACGTCGTCCGTGATGATCGCTAGCCTCGTGCGCGCGTCATTCGTGTTTCGCCTCAGGTTCGCCGTGTTGAAACAGCCAGTGTAAAAAAACGCACATCCCACCGAACCAGAGTGCCAGTGCCCAAATGCTGACAATCGACCGCCGTGATTGAAACAACCACGACGGCTCAAGTTGCCCATCAAAGTGCGACATCCAGTGGTGCCACAAAAACGTCTGCGGCATCAGAATGAAAGACGCGGCGCCGGCGGAGAAAATGCGAAAGCGGCGGCGGCCTTCAACCGCGCCCACGAATAGCGCGCCGGGCACGAACGTGCATAACGCCAGCCGGAGCGGTATGCGGGCGAAAAGGCCCCCTTGAGTGTC